>NZ_JBEYIX010000023.1:0-83761 GCF_040636055.1 Micromonospora sp. NPDC006766
GCCGCCGCGCCGGTCGGTCAGCGACCGGCGCGGCGGAGGGCGGCGCGGATGAGGCGGTGGACCAGCTTGGGATATTCCAGCCCGCTCGCCGCCCACATGCGCGGGAACATCGACGTCGGGGTCATCCCCGGCATGGTGTTGATCTCGTTGAGGTAGACGTCCAGCTCGGGGGTGACGAAGAAGTCGACCCGGGCCAGGCCGGAGCAGTCCAGCGCGGTGAACGCGCGGGTGGCGTACTCCTGCACCTGGCGGGTGACCCGCTCGGGCAGGTGCGCGGGGACGTCGAACTCGCAGACTTCGTCGGCGTGGATGTACTTGGCCTCGAAGTCGTACCAGTCGCGGCCGCCGACCATCCGCACCTCGGCCAGCACCGACGCCTCCGGGGCGCCGCCGGCCTCGCCCTCCAGCACGCCGCACTCGATCTCGCGACCGACGACGGCCCCCTCGACCAGCACCTTGGTGTCGATCTCCCGGGCGACGGCGACCGCCGCGTCGAGCAGCGACCAGTCGTCGACCTTGGTAATGCCGAAGGAGGAGCCGGCCCGGGACGGCTTGACGAACACCGGCAGGCCCAGCCGCTCCTTGTCCTCCTCGGTCATGGTCATCCCGTTGCGCAGCACCACGTACGGGCCGACCGGGATGCCCTCGGCGGCGCAGAGCTTCTTGGTGAACTCCTTGTCCATGGCGGCGGCGGAGGCGAACACGTTCGCCCCGACGTACGGGATGTCGGCCATCTCCAGCATGCCCTGGATGGTGCCGTCCTCGCCGTACGCGCCGTGCAGCACCGGGAAAACCACGTCCACGTCCGCGAGGGCCCGCGGGCCCTGCGTCGGGTCGAGCACCATCAGGCCACCCGCCGCCGGGTCCGCGCGCAGCACCAGCTCGGCCCCGGATCCGGAGGTGATCTCCGGCAGCTTGCGGTCCTGGATCGCCAGCTGGTTCGGGTCGCCGCTGGCCAGCACCCACTGGCCCTGCCGGGTGATGCCGACCGGGACCACCTCGAACTCGTCCGGGTCCAGCGCGCTCAGCACGCTGCCCGCGCTGACGCAGGAGATGCCGTGCTCGGGGCTGCGACCACCGAAGACGATCGCCACACGGATCTTGCCAGGGGTGGTCACTGGTGGTCACCTCTTCGTCGCGACTACGGCTGGTCGTGCTCGCCGGTGGCGCTCACCCGGTTGACCTTACTGCGCGTGCCGAGAGCGGGCAGCCGATACCCGGGGAGACGGGCGGCCGGCGGCGGGACCTGCCACCGGCCGCCCGACGGCCCGCCCCGACTCGTTCGGGTCTGCGAGGCGGGCGGATTCAGCCCGGGTGTACCGAAACACGGGGACGGCGACCGACCGCGATGACCTTGACCCGCTGCCGTCCGGCGCGGACCATGCCCAGCGCCATGAAGGCGCCGGCGATCCGGTCCGCCGCATCCCGGCTGCTCGCCCCGACCACCTGTCGGCGGCGCTCCGGGCTCACCCGCTCGTTGCGCGCCATGCCGTCGAGAGGCCGGACGTCGGTGAGGACCACGAGAAAGCGGGTCATGCCCGTCCACCGCCGTCCGGGGGGCAGCAGCGCGTCGTCATGCGATCCCCTTCCGTCGGTTCGCCGGTAGGGGCACGCGGCGGTCAGGCCGTGGGGGAGTTTCAACCCGACCACCGCGCGCCCCATCCCCTCCGGTCGCTCACCGCCACCGTCGCCACGACAACCGGCGGTGAGGACGTGGATACAGATTGACAGGTGGACACGCGTGAATGCAACTCTCATCGGCATTCTCTCATGCCCATCTTCCCGTTGAATGTGCGACCATCGATGCATGGCGCCTAAGACCGCCCGAGCCCGACGGCTCGGCATCGCCCTGCGAACCCACCGGGAGGCCGCCGGCCTGACCCTCGAGGCCGCGGCCGACGAGATCAACAGCACCCGGAGCACCCTGTCCCGCTACGAGAACGCCCAGACCCTGGTCACACCGGCCACCGTGCGCGCCCTGCTCACCCTCTACGGAGTGAGCCCGGACGACATCGCCGCGGCCGTGCAGCTGGCCAAGGACGCCCGAAAGCCCGGCTGGTGGGTCTCCTACTCGTACCTGCTGGACCGGCGGACCATCGACTTCATCGCCCTGGAGGCGGAGGCCACCGGGATCGCCAATTTCGAACCCTCGGTGGTGCCCGGGCTGCTCCAGACCGCCGACTACATCCGCGGCGTGATGCGCGGCGGCCCGCACACGCTCAGCGACGAGCAGGTGGAGCAGCGGGTCCACCTGCGGCTCGACCGGCAGCAGCGGCTCACGGATGACGAACCACCGATATTCGACGCCATCCTCGACGAGGGCGCGCTGCTTCGCCCGGTCGGCGGCCGGTCCGTGATGGAGGCCCAGTTACAGCACCTGCTGAAGATGGGCGAACTGCCCAACATCACCGTGCAGGTGATCCCACTCACGGCCGGCTACCACCGAGGCACCCGGGGCTCGCTGCACATTCTGGAGTTCGCCGACCCGGAGGACCCGATCATCGCCTCCGTGGAGACGGTCGCCGGGCAGATGATCCTGGACCGGCCGGGCGACCTGCGTACCTGCACCAAGATCATGGAGCACCTGCGGACCGTGGCGCTGAGCCCGGCGGCCAGCCGGGATCAGCTCCTCCGCCTGCTGAACGAGAGGTAGAACGTTGTGTTGACAAACGCCAGGAACAGCCCCCGCCCGCCGGTCAGCGGCTGGCGCAAGAGCAGCCACAGCGGCGACGAGGGCGCGTGCGTCGAGGCGGCGCTGCTGCCGGAGGCGGTCGCGGTCCGCGACTCCAAGGACCCGGCCGGCCCGGTGCTGGTCTTCTCCCCGGCCTCCTGGGCTGCCTTCACCAGCGCGCCGCCGCACCGCTGATCCCGCCCTTCGCCCTCGGCCCGTCGTCAGCCGGGCCGACGGGCGGTGACGGCCGTGGCGTCCAACTCCTCATCGTGCACCACGGTCGGCACCAGTCCCGCCGCGGCCAGCACCCCGCAGAGCGCCTCGGCCTGAGCGGCGCTGACCTCGACCGCCAGGTGCCCGCCCGGGGTGAGCCACTCGGCCGCCCCGGCCGCCACCCGGCGCAGCACGGCCAGCCCGTCCACGCCGCCGTCCAACGCCACCGGCACCTCGTACAGCCTCGCCTCCGCCGGCAGCAGCGCCAGCGCGCCACTCGGCACGTACGGAGCGTTCGCCACCACCAGGTCGAGCCGGCCCCGCCACTCGGACGGGACGGCCCCGAACAGGTCGCCCTGATAGACGGGCACACCCAGCGGGGCGAGGTTGCGGCGGGCGCAGGCCACGGCGGCCGGGTCGATGTCGGCGGCGGCCAGCCAGCGCGGGTCGAGCCGGCCGTGCAGCACCAGCGCGGCGGCGCCCGAGCCGCAGCAGAGGTCCAGCACTGCGGGCGCCGGCCCGGCGACCGCCGCGGCGGCGGAGACGAGCAGTGCGGTCCGACCCCGGGGCACGAACACCCCGGGGTCGACGGCGACTCGCAGGCCGCAGAACTCGGCCCAGCCGAGCAGGTGCTCCAGCGGCCGGCCGGCGACCCGGCGATCGACGAGGTCGGCCAGCGCCTGGCCCGTGTCGGCGGCGCCGATCAGCAGCTCCGCCTCCTCCTCGGCGTAGACGCAGCCGGCGGCGCGAAGCCGGGCGACGAGGGCGGAACGGTCAGGATGAGACGGTGCCATGGACATGCCTTTCGGGAACGCCTCGTCGGCACTCCCGGCGTCGCCTAGTTTCGGGGCGACGCGGACTCGGAGGGAGCGCCGGTCCTTCGCTGCTGGATCGGTCCCACCTCCTCCGGTCGGGGCCCTCGCGGGCCGTGGCTGCCCGTCACGATAGCGGAGCCGACGCCGTCGGGCCGCCCCGGCGGTCGGCCTGAGGCGCGTCAGGCCGCGCTGGCGTCCAGCGCGGCGGCGACGTCCGCTACCAGGTCGGCGGTGTCCTCGATGCCGCAGGAGAGCCGGACGAAGCCGGGGGCGGTGTCGTCGCCCCACTGGGCCCGCCGGTCGGCGGTGGTGTGCACCCCGCCGAACGAGGTGGCGGCGGCGACCAGGCGGGACGCGTCGAGGAACCGGGCCACCCGGTCGGCATCACCCAGGTCGAACGAGAGCACCCCGGGCATTCGTCGCATCTGGACCGAGGCGACCGGGTACGCCGGGTCCTCCGGCAGCCCGGGCCAGCGCAGGCCGGCGACGTCGGCGCGGCCGGCGAGCAGCCGGGCCAGGGCCGCTGCGTTGGCGGTCTGCCGGGCCAGCCGCAGGTCCATGGTGGCCAGCGAGCGGTGCGCCAGCCAGCAGTCGAAGGGTCCGGGCACCCCGCCGGTGGTGGTGCGCCAGGCGGTCACCGGGTCGAGCAGTTCGGCGCGGCGGGTCGCCACGTAACCGAGCAGCAGGTCGGAGTGGCCGGTGAGCGCCTTGGTGCCGGAGGCCACCACCACGTCGGCGCCGAGGTCCAACGGCCGCTGCCCGAGCGGCGTGGCGGTGGTGTTGTCGACCGCGACCAGGGCCCCGGCGGCGTGCGCGGCGGCGGCCAGCGCCGGCACGTCGGCCACGTCCAGGCCGGGGTTCGCCGGGGTCTCCAGCAGCACGAGCCGGACCCCCTCGAACGAGGGGTACGGGCCGGCGGTCGGCACGAAGTCGACGCGTACGCCGATGCCAGCCAGCGTGTCGGTGGCGAACCCGCGTACCGGGAAGTAGCCGTCGGTGGGGAGAAGCACCGTGTCGCCGGGGCGCAGCAGCGCCAGCAGCAGCCCGGTGATGGCCGCCTGGCCGGTGGCGAAGACTCGGCAGTCCCCGCCCTCCAGCTCCCCGATGGCCGCCTCCAGCAGCCGCCGGGTCGGGTTGTCGGGGCGGCCGTACCCGTTGGGTGCCGCCGCCGGCCCCTGCCACGGGTCGAGATGGTAGGGCGCGGCGAAGACCGGCCCGGGCAGAAACGGCGCCCCCGGCGTCGGCGCGGGCAGCCCGGCGTGCACGCTGCGGGTGCCGTCACCCCAGTCGGTCATCGCCGTCTCACTCGTACGACTCGGGCTTCGCGGTCCGGCTCATCAGGGCGTCCACGGCGAGCCGCGGGTCCATCCCCTCGTGGCAGATCCGCTCGACCTGCTCGGTGATCGGCATCTCCACCCCGTGTGCCCGGGCCAGGTCCCGGACGGCCAGCGCGCTCTTGACCCCTTCTGCGGTCTGCCGGGTGGCCACCTGCGCCTGCTCCAGCGTCGCACCTCGACCCAGGTGCTCGCCGAAGGTGCGGTTGCGGGCCAGCGGCGAGGAGCAGGAGGCGACCAGGTCGCCCATGCCGGCCAGGCCGGCGAAGGTGATCGGGTCGGCGCCGAGCGCCACCCCCAGCCGGGCGGTCTCGGCCAGGCCGCGGGTCATCAGCATGGCGCGGGTGTTGTCGCCGAAGCCCATCGCGGTGGCGATCCCGTACGCCAGGGCGATCACGTTCTTCACCGCCCCGCCCAGCTCGCAGCCGACCACGTCGTCGTTGGTGTACGGGCGGAAGTACGGGGTGCGGATCGACGACTGGACCAGGGTGGCCCGCCGGCTGTCGGTGCCGGCGACGACGGTCGCGGCGGGCTGCTCGGCGGCGATCTCGGGGGCCAGGTTGGGCCCGGAGACGACCACCACCCGGTCGGCGGGCACCCCGGCCGCCTCCATGATCACCTGGCTCATCCGCTTGGTGGTGCCGAGCTCGATGCCCTTCATCAGGGAGACCAGCGTGGCGTCGGGGTCCAGGTACGGGGTCCACGCGGCGAGGTTGCCGCGCAGCGTCTGCGACGGCACGGAAAGCACCACCACCTCGGCCCCGGCGATCGCCTCCTCGGCGTCACCGGTCGCGGTGACCCGGTCGGGCAGCCGCACGTCGGGCAGGTATTCCGGGTTGCGGCGCTCGGTCCGGATCGCCTCGGCCACCGACCGCCGCCGGGCCAGGATCGTCACATTCCGACCGGCGTCCGCGAGGATCTTGGCGAACGCCGTCCCCCAGGACCCCGCCCCCAGCACCGCCACATGCCCGCCCCGCTCGCTCATTCCTTCACCTCGCGGCTGCGGGTAGCTGCGGGACGCGCCCACAGCGGCGGTGGGGTGCCGCCGCGGATCTCGGCGACCATGTCGCGGATCCGGAGCATGATCTCGTCGGTCATCTCCTCCAGCGTGGCCCGGGTCGGCGTGGCACCCGCCCACTTGCTCAGGTCGATCGGCGGCCCGGCCACCACCGTCACCGGGGTCCGTGGGCGCAGCCCGAGCCGAGAGGTGCGCGGGTTGAACATCCGCTCCGGTCCCCACATGGCGACCGGGATCACGGGCGCGCCGGTGGCCAGCGCCAGCCGGGCCGCCCCGGTCTTGCCCTTCATCGGCCAAAGGTCCGGTTCACGAGTGATGGTCCCCTCCGGGTAGATCACCACCGCGCCACCCGCCCGCACCGCGGCGACCAGCTTGTCCAGCGACCTGGCCGCCTCGACGGTGCCGCGCTCCACCGGAATCTGTTGGCACCGGTGCAGGATCCCGCCGATCACCGGCACCCGGAACAGGCTGGCCTTGCCCAGAAACCGCGGCCAGCGCCCCGCGTCGTGGATGAAGTGCGCGGAGACCAGCGGGTCGGCGTGCGAGACGTGGTTCGGCACGATGATGATGCCGCCTTCGTGGCGCAGGTGCTCCATGCCCCGCCAGGTGCGCCGCGTCCAGACGATCAGCACCGGCTTGACCAGCACCACGGCCAGCCACTGCCAGAATCCCAGCCTCCGCGGTGCCACCCTGCCTCCTCGTAGTGCCCCGACCCGACCCGCACGCCACGCCACGCCCGCGACGAAATCATGCCTGCTCGCCCTGAGTCCGGCCAGTGAGGGTACCGCCGTCCGACTGGCAGGATGGTCACGTGCCCGAGCCGACCTGGACCGTCGTGGTGCCGGTGAAGCGCCTCGGGGCGGCGAAGAGCCGCCTGCGGGGCGCGCTGCCCGGCGTACCCCATGAGGAGCTGGCGCTGGCGCTGGCGGCCGACACGGTCCGCGCGGTGCGGGCCTGCCCGGCCGTGGGCGAGGTCCTGGTGGTCAGCGACGACGCGCGGGTGGCGACCGAGGCGACGGCGTCCGGCGCGCGGGTGGCACCCGACCCGGGTGCCGGGCTGAACGCGGCCTTCCGGCACGGCGCGGCGGTCGCCGGCCCGCGCGCCCCGGTGGCCGGCCTCACCGCCGACCTGCCGGCGCTGCGCCCGGGCGAGCTCGCCGCGGCGCTGCGGGCCGTCGAGGCCAATCCGCCCGGGGTACGCGGGTTCGTGGCCGACGCCCCGGCCAGCGGCACCGTGCTGCTCGCCGCGCCGGCCGGCGTACCGCTGGACCCCCGGTTCGGGGTGGGCTCGGCGGCGGCGCACGCGGCGAGCGGGGCGCTGCCGCTGGACGGCGACTGGCCGACCCTGCGCCGGGACGTGGACACTCCCGCCGACCTGGCCGCCGCCGTACGGCTGGGTCCGGGTCCACGCACGGCGGCGCTGCTGCGCCGGGCCGTCGGGTACGGTGCTGGCATGCAGGGCACGGTGGCCACCTACGACGCGTCGACCCGCAGCGGCCTGCTGTTGCTCGACGACGGCACCGAGCTGCCCTTCCCGGCCCGCGCCTTCGACGCCTCCGGGCTGCGGCTGCTCCGGCTCGGCCAGCGGGTCCGGATCGAGCGGGACGCGGCGGGTGAGATCGTCCGCGTGACGTTACCGACGATGGCCTGAGCAACCTGCCCCGAGTTCATTTTCGGTTCACCAGAATCGGGGAATCATGAGGGGGTGAGCACCCCTCGCGAGCACCCCGAGAACATGCCGACCGGCCTGGACCTCGCGGCGGCCTCCGCCGGTCTGGAGGAGTCACTCGACCCGGTCGAGGGCCCCGGCCTGTACGCCGACCGGGCGGCGGCGCAGCCGCTGCCCGAGGACCGGTTTCTCAACCGGGAGCTCTCCTGGCTCGACTTCAACGCCCGGGTGCTGGCGCTGGCCGAGGATCCGCGTACGCCGCTGCTGGAACGGGTGAAGTTCCTGGCCATCTTCGCCAGCAACCTCGACGAGTTCTACATGGTGCGGGTGGCCGGGCTGAAGCGGCGGCTCTCCGCCGGCCTGCCGGTCCGCGGCGGCGACCGGCTGCCGCTGCGTACGCAGCTGGAGTTGATCGCGGAGAAGGCCGCCGACCTGGTCGCCCGGCACGCCGGTTGCTTCGTCGAGGACGTGCTGCCGAGGCTGGCCGAGGAGGACATCCGGATCCTGCGCTGGGGTGAGCTGGACGATCCGGAGCGGGAACGGCTGCGCACCTGGTTCCGGGAGCACATCTTCCCGGTGCTCACCCCGCTCGCGGTGGACCCGGCGCACCCGTTCCCGTACATCTCGGGGCGGTCGTTGAACCTCGCCGTCTCGGTACGGGACCCGGACGGCGGTTCGGAGCTGTTCGCCCGGGTGAAGGTGCCCAACAACGTGCCGCGTTTCGTCCGGGTGTCCCGAGACGCCCCCGGCGTCCGGTTCATCCCGGTGGAGGACCTCATCTCGGTGCACCTCGGGCAGCTCTTCTCCGGCATGCAGGTGGTGGAGTGCCACCTGTTCCGCATCACCCGCAACGCCGAGGTGGAGGTGGACGAGGACCGCGACGAGGACCTGCTCCAGGCGCTCGAGCGGGAGCTGGCCCGGCGCCGCTTCGGCCCGCCGGTCCGGCTGGAGGTCGCCGCCTCGATCTCCGACCGCATGCTGGAGCTGCTCGTCCGCGAGCTGGACATGCACGACCAGGAGGTGCTGCGGGTGCCCGGCCTGCTGGACCTTTCCGCGCTCTGGCAGGTCTACGGCGAGGCCGACCGCCCCGAGCTGAAGGATCCACCGTTCGTGCCGGCGACCCATCCCCGGCTCACCGAGGGCGAGGTGCCGCGCAGCGTCTTCGCCACCCTGCGCGACGGCGCCGTGCTGGTGCACCACCCGTACCACTCGTTCGCCACCAGCGTGCAGCGCTTCATCGAGCAGGCCGCCGCCGATCCGGGCGTGCTGGCCATCAAGCAGACCCTCTACCGCACCAGCGGCGACTCCCCGATCGTGGACGCGCTGGTCGACGCGGCCGCCGCCGGCAAGCAGGTGGTGGTGCTGGTGGAGCTGAAGGCGCGCTTCGACGAGGTGGCGAACATCGGCTGGGCCCGCACCCTGGAACGCGCCGGCTGCCACGTCGTCTACGGCCTGGTCGGTCTGAAAACGCACTGCAAGACCGCCCTGGTGGTACGCCAGGAGGGCAATCAGATCCGCCGCTACTGCCACCTCGGCACCGGCAACTACCACCCGAAGACCGCCCGGACCTATGAGGACTTCGGCCTGCTCACCGCCGACCCGGAGATCGGCGCGGACCTGACCGATCTGTTCAACGTGCTCACCGGCTACAGCCGGCAGACCGCGTACCGGCGGCTGCTGGTGGCTCCGCAGGGCATCCGCAGTGGCCTGATCGAGCGGATCGAGCGGGAGATCGCGCACGTCCGGCTCGGCATGCCGGGCCTGGTGCAGATCAAGGTGAACGCGCTGGTGGACGAGGAGGTCACCGACGCCCTTTACCGGGCCTCCCGGGCTGGCGTGCATGTCGACCTGCTGATCCGGGGGATGTGCACCCTGCGCCCGGGGGTGCCGGGGCTGTCGGAGAACATCCGGGTCCGCTCGATCCTCGGCCGGTTCCTGGAGCACTCGCGCATCTTCCGGTTCGGCAACAACGGCGACGCCGAGTTCTGGATGGGGTCGTCCGACCTGATGCACCGCAACCTGGACCGGCGGGTGGAGGCGCTGGTGCAGGTGAGCGACCCGGTGGCCCGGGCCGAGCTCGACTATGTGTTGACCGCCGCATTCAGCCCGGAGGTGGACGCGTTCGAGTTGGCCGCGGACGGAAGTTGGAGCCGGCGTACCGGCACCGGAGACGAGCCGCTGGACCACCTGCAGGATCTGCTGCTGCGCCGAATCGGCGCGACGGCCGGCTGAGTGGGCGTCAGCGTCCCCTTAGGTCAGTAGTTATTGAACTGTAACGTAAATTGCGTTGTAATCGTTGTCCGCGCATGGGTGTTACGGTTGGGATACCCACTGTGGCCAATTGATCATGACGTTTTTCCCCACAGGCCAATGACGTAATGTATCTGTTATCGACGGGGCTGCCAAAGGTATTCCCTCACCCATGAACGATCACTAGGTTTCCAAGTGTGGATGGGTCAGGGGCGGCAGCCCAAGGGAAGCTTGGCAGTGCCGGCGATTCCCGCGGGGCCGAGAAGCCTTTCGTCGTGGTCAGTTCCGAGTCTCGGCCGCCGAGCCCACGGCTCGGGTCGGACGGGAAGCCGGCCACGACGAGCAGGTCACCGATACGGATCGCACTGATTCGGCTGCGGCAGGACAAGGTGGCGATGGTCTGCCTCGCCATCTTCATCGCCTATGTCCTGATTGCGATCTTCGCACCGCTGCTGGCCAAACTGGAGGGCCAGGACCCGTACACCAACGATTTCACGCTGACCGACCGCTACGGCTTCCCGATCGACGGCCCCAACAGCGAGCACTGGTTCGGGGTGGAGCCCCGGCTGGGCCGCGACCTGTTCGCCCGCTGGGTCTACGGTGCCCGCCCGTCGCTGATGGTCGCCGGTCTGGTAACCGTCATCACGACGATCGTCGGTGTGGTGGTGGGTTTGATCGCGGGCTTCTTCGGTGGCTGGATCGACCGGGTGCTCGGTTGGGTCATCGACTTCGTGTTGAGCCTGCCCTACCTGCTCTTTGCCATCGCGATGCCGGCCGTGATCATCTCCGTCGTCTACGGCGCGGTGGAGAACACCGACCCGGCGCAGGTCGGCCAGGTCCGCCTTTTCTCCCTGGTCGCGGTCCTTTCCTTCTTCGGGTGGGCGAGCCTCGCCCGGCTGATCCGCGGGCAGGTGCTGTCGCTGCGCGAGCGGGAATTCGTCTCGGCGGCCAAGGTGCTGGGCGTGGGCAACCGGTCGATCCTGTTCAAGGAGTTGCTGCCCAACCTGGTCGCGCCGATCGTCATTTCGATGTCACTCGCCCTGCCCGGCTACATCGTGGCCGAGGCGGGCCTGACCTTCCTCGGCGTCGGGCTGACCGAGCCGACGCCGTCCTGGGGCGTCACCATCGCCGCCGCCCAGACCTACTACCGGACCGAGCCGCTCTACCTGTGGCTGCCGGTCCTCGGCATCACGATCCTGGTGCTCGTCCTGAGTCTCCTCGGAGACGCCGTCCGTGACGCCTTCGACCCCAAGACCCGTCGTTGACGGGTCATCCAGCAAGCAACTGAGAGGAGTGCGAGGTCGTGAGGAAACTAACGGCTTTCGTCGCGGTGGCCGCCCTGGCCACCGTGGGCGTGACAGGCTGTGGCGACTCCAAGTCCAAGGACAAGGGCTCGCAGGGCAAGTCCGAGATCGCCCAGGATCAGATGGCGGCCGACCCGAACGCCAAGGGGCCGGCGCCGGAGGTGCCGGGGGCGCGCAGCGGCGGGACGCTGACGGTCTACTCGCAGTCGACGCCGAACACGTTCGACCCGACCGACATCTACTACACGGACAGCAATGAGATCGGCAAGCTGCTGTTCCGTACGCCCACACAGTTCACCATGCGCAAGGGCATGCCGGTGCTGGTGCCGGACCTGACCGACCTCGGGACGGTCTCCGACGACAAGCTGACGTGGACGTTCAAGATGCAGTCCGGCATCAAGTACGCCGACGGCACGGACGTCAAGGTCGAGGACATCGCGTACGCGATCAAGCGGTCGTTCGCCCACGACGTGTTCATCAACGGGCCGACGTACCAGACCGACTACTTCAAGGGCGCCGACGCGTACAAGGGCCCCTACGTCTCCGGTGACAAGTACGACGGTGTGGAGACGCCGGACGCCAACACCCTGGTGATCCACCTCGACAAGCCCTTCGCCGACCTGCCGTTCTACATGACCTTCCCGATGTTCACGCCGATCCCCAAGGCGAAGGACAACCGGCAGGACTACAAGAACAACCCGATGACGACGGGCCCCTACCAGTTCGACGCCTTCACCCCGGGCACCGAGCTCAAGCTCAAGAAGAACACCTACTGGGACGCCAAGACCGACCCGGCGCGCCACCAGTACGTCGACGCCTGGGACTTCAAGTGGGGCCAGGACGACGTCAAGACCCAGCAGCAGGTGCTCAACAGCGCCGGCCAGGACGCCAACGCCCTCAACTACGCGAACATCGACTCCTCGCTGATCCCGCAGCTGACCGGCGACAAGATGAACCAGCTGGTCAAGGGCTCCAGCCCGTGCACCATCGTGTACCAGATGGACACCCGCAAGATCCCGCTGGAGGTCCGCAAGGCGATCGCCAAGGCCTGGCCGTACGACCAGATCTGGAAGGCGGCCGGCCTCAACGACTACATCGCCGAGCCGGCCACCACCATCCTGCCGCCCAGCGTGCCCGGCTACAACAAGTACGCCCCGGTGGCCGACCTGACCGGCGAAGGCCAGGGCGACCCGGCCGCGGCCAAGAAGATGCTTGAGGAGGCGGGCAAGCTCGGCTTCGAGGTCAGCTGGTACTACGACAACACCAAGCCGATCCCGCAGCAGGTCACGCAGATCCGGTCGGAGGCGCTGAAGGCGGCCGGCTTCACGCCGAAGCCGATCGGCGTTGCCACCGCCGACCTGCGCTCCAAGGCCAACGACTACGACGAGAAGTCGCCGGTCAACATGGGCCAGTCGCCCGGCGGCTGGTGCTCGGACTGGCCGACCGGTGGTAGCTGGTTCCCGGTCCTGTTCCGCAGCCAGAGCCTCAAGGACAACCTGAGCTGGGGCATGATGAGCGACCCGGCGCTCGACGCCGAGATCGACGCCGCTGCTGCCCTGCCCGCCGCGGACGCCGCGGCCAAGTGGGGCGAGCTCGACAAGAAGATCATGGAAATGTACGTGGCGATCCCGCGCTACTACGACAAGATGGCCATCCTGGTCGGCACCAACGTCGGTGGCGGTGAGGGCGACGGCACGGTCGGTATGCCGTTCCTGCAGAACCTCTACCTCAAGAGCTAGCCAGCCCTTTGTGGGCCGCTCCCGGCCGAGCAGCTCGACCGGGAGCGGCCCGCCACCCGATACCCCCCAATCATCTGCGATTCCTTCCCGCCCGGACCGCGGTCCGGCGTCAGCACGACTTTTGAGGAGCCCGGCGATGCTGACCTACATCCTGCGGCGGATCGCCATCGCGATCTCCGTGATCGTCGTGACGATGGTGGCCAGCTTCGGTCTCTTCTTCCTCGCCCCCACCGATCCGGCGGGTGCCATGTGCGGTCGCAACTGCACCCCGGAGCGGATCGCGGACATCACCAAGAGCCTCGGCCTCGACGAGCCGTTCCTCGCGCAGGTCACCAACTACATGAAGGGCGTCGTCGTCGGCCGCACCTTCAGCTCCGGGGGCACCACCGTCGAATGCCCCGCTCCCTGCCTGGGCTACTCCTATCAGCTGGGTCAACCGGTCACGAAGCTGATCGGCAACGCACTGCCGGTGACCGTGTCCATCGTCATCGGCGGCGCGGTGGTCTATCTGTTCATCGGCGTGCTCACCGGGACCGTCGCGGCGCGGCTCCGCGGCACCTCGGTGGACCGGCTGACCGTCGGCGCGTCGTTGGGAATCAGTTCGGTCCCGTATTTCGTCGTGGCGCTGCTGGCAGCCCTGTACGTGGCCGGGACGATCCTGCCGAGATCCGAGTACACCTCGTTCTTCGACAATCCCTTCGCCTGGGCGGCCGGGCTGGTCAGCGCATGGGTCATCCTGGGCCTCACCAACGCCGCTGGTTACACCCGTTATGCCCGGGCGGCGATGATCGAGTCGCTCGGTGAGGACTACGTGCGGACGGCCCGGGCCAAGGGCATCAGTGAGCGCCGCGTCGTCTACCGGCACGGTCTGCGGGCGGCGATCACACCGATCGCGACGATCCTCGGGCTCGACCTCGCGTTCCAGCTGACCGGAGCGATCTTCACCGAGGCGATCTTCGGCCTGCCGGGGCTCGGCGTGCTGACGCTGCGGGCCTTCTCCTTCTTCGACCTGCCGGTGCTCATGGGCGCCGTCCTGGTCGGCTCTGTCGCGCTGGTCGTCATGAACCTGATCGTCGACATCGTTTACACCGTTCTCGATCCTCGGGTGAGGCTTGCATGATCCACACAGGGCGCGCGTGGCAACACGCCTTCGGCGCAGCGACCGGGACTTTCGAGACGAGGCGACAGCATGGCTGAGGAGACCGTGGGAGCCCACGTTCCAGCGGCTCGCGACGCCGCCGACGCCGCCGGCGTGGGGAAGCCGGAGACCGTCGGCCGCGCCCGGCGTGCTCAGGGCCGACCGGACGGTGAGCCGTACCTGTCCGTACGGGACCTCACCGTCGCCTTCCCGACCTCGGACGGCGAGGTGCATGCCGTCCAAGGGCTCAGTTATTCGGTGCCGCTGGGTCGTACGGTGGCCATCGTCGGTGAGTCCGGCTCGGGCAAGAGCGTGTCGAGCATGGCGATCATGGGTCTGCATGATCCCAGGAGCACTCGGGTCGCCGGTTCGATCAGCCTGGGCGGCACCGAGATCGTCGGCATGAGCCAGGAGGGGCTGCGGCGCCACCGTGGGGCCGACGTCGCGATGATCTTCCAGGATCCGCAGTCCTCGCTGCACCCGTTCTTCACAGTGGGCAACCAGATCATGGAGGCCTACCGGGAGCACAACAACGTGTCCAAGCGCGCCGCGCGGGAGCGGGCGGTCGAGATGCTGAGCATGGTCGGCATCCCGAGCCCCCGGCGCCGGTTGGACGACTTCCCCCACCAGTTCTCCGGCGGGATGCGCCAACGCGTCATGATCGCGATGGCGCTGGTGAACAACCCCAAACTGCTCATCGCCGACGAGCCGACGACGGCCCTCGACGTCACGGTGCAGGCGCAGATTCTCGACCTCATCATGGATCTGCAGCAGGAGTTCGGGTCCGCGGTGCTGTTCATCACCCACGACCTCGGCGTCGTGGCGGAGATCGCCGACGACATCCTCGTCATGTACGGCGGCAGATGCGTCGAGTACGGCCCGGTGAACTCGATCCTCGCGGCACCGGCGCACCCGTACACCTGGGGGTTGCTCGGCAGCATCCCGGCGGTGTCCGGGGCGTCGGCCCGGCTGCGCCCGATCCCCGGCACGCCGCCGAGCCTGCTCGCGCTCCCCAAGGGCTGCTCGTTCCACCCGCGTTGCGAGTACGTGTCCCGCGTCCCGAACGCGGCCTGCCGGGAGGAGTTGCCGGAGTTGAGGCCGCGCACCACAGACGGCGCACGGATGTCCCGATGCCACCTCTACCAACCTGACCAGCTCTTCGAGGCCGAAGTTCTGCCTCGGCTGCCTTGAGGGAACCTCATGACAACGACTGCCACCGAGTCCGCAGCGCCCCCGGCCCGCGCCCGCATCCCGAGCGTGCCGGGCGCCCCGTTGCTGGAGCTCAAGGACCTCGTCATGCACTTCCCCCTCCGCGGCGGTGGCCTGCTGCGGCGTAGCTCGAGCGCGGTGCAGGCGGTCAACGGCATCTCGCTGACCCTGCGTGAAGGGGAGACCCTCGGCCTGGTCGGCGAGTCCGGCTGCGGCAAGACGACCACCGGCCGGCTGATCACGCGGCTGCTGAAGCCGACGAGCGGGCAGATCCTCTACCAGGGGGTCGACATCGCCCAGCTGGACGAGCGGCAGCTGCGCCCGTACCGGCGGGAGATCCAGCTGATCTTTCAGGATCCGTACTCGTCGCTGAACCCGCGTCACACGGTCGGCACGATCGTGGGTACGGCCCTTCGGGTGCACGACATCGTGCCGAAGGGGAAGGAGATCCCCCGGGTACAGGAGTTGCTCGAGGTGGTGGGGCTCAACCCCGAGCACTACAACCGTTACCCGCACGAGTTCTCCGGCGGTCAGCGGCAGCGCATCGGCATCGCTCGGGCGCTGGCGGCCCGGCCGCGCGTCATCGTTGCCGACGAACCGGTCAGTGCGCTCGACGTCTCCATTCAGGCGCAGGTCATGAACCTCCTTGAGGATCTGCGCAAGGAGTTCGGCATAGCGTTCATCTTCATCGCCCACGATCTCGGCGTCGTGCGGCACTTCTGTGACCGGGTCGCCGTGATGTATCTCGGCCAGGTCGCCGAGATCGGCCCACGCGAATCTGTCTACACCGCGCCGCGGCACCCGTACACCCAGGCATTGCTCTCCGCAGTGCCGGACCTCGGCGTGGTGCGCGGTACGCCGCCGAAGCAACGCATTCGGCTCGCCGGGGATGTGCCCAGTCCGGTCGATCCGCCCTCGGGCTGCCGGTTCCGCACCCGCTGCTGGAAGGCAGCGGAGATCTGCACCACCACTGCGCCGCCGCTGGAGGAGAAGGCGGCAGGGCAGCTCGTGGCCTGCCATTTCGCGGCCCCGCCGGCGGCCTCGCTCGTTGCGGAAACCGGCGACGACGCCTGAGCGCGGCCCTTACCGTGAGCGGATGACGGACGACGAGCCGGTGGGCATCCGAGCGGCGGGCGGGGTCGTCTGGCGTCCGGGGGCCGGTGGCGTCGAAATCTGCCTGGTGCACCGCCCCCGGTACGACGACTGGTCACTGCCCAAGGGCAGGCTGGACGCCGGGGAACACCCGCTGCGGGCCGCCGTCCGCGAGGTCGCCGAGGAGACCGACGTACGGGCCGTGCCGCAGGTGCGCCTGCCCACGGTCCGCTACCGCAGCGAGGGGCGGCCGAAGACGGTCGACCACTGGTCGATGCGGGCCGCCGCGAGCGGCGGATTTCAGCCGGGCACCGAGGTCGACGACGTGCGCTGGTTCGGGGTCGACGAGGCGGTACGCCGGATCAGCTACCCACGCGACGCCGAGGTGATCGCCGCGTTCGCGGCGCTGCCGCCGGTCACCAACACCGTGCTGCTGCTCCGGCACGCACACGCCGGCCGGCGAGGCACCTGGACCGGCCCTGACACCGGGCGGCCGCTGGACGCGCAGGGCTGGGCCCAGGCGCGGGCGCTGGCCGAGCTGGTGGCCGTGGTCCGCCCGGTACGACTGCTCGCCGCCTCGGCCCGCCGCTGCGTGCAGACCCTCGATCCGGCCGCCGCACTGCTGGACCTGCCGATCGAGGTGACCGGCGACCTGGACGAACCGAAGCCCGGCCAGCAGCCGGACGAGTGCGCCCTGGCCGCGGCGGCCTGCCTCACCGCCCTGGCCGCCGCCGGCGACCCGGTCGCGGTGTGCAGCCAGGGCAAGGTGATGCCGGGCCTGCTGGAACGCCTCACCGGCCGGACGGACGACTTCACCACCCCCAAGGGCGGCGGCTGGCTGCTCGCCTTCGCCAACGACCACCTACTCGCCGCCGACCGCTTGTAAGGAAGGGCCCCCTGTTAACGCCTCCGGTAGAGCAGGGGCCCCTTGTTAACGGCCGCCCCCCGGGGCGGGGGCGGGGCGGGGGCGGGGCGGGGCTCAGCCCAGGGTGCGGGTGACCGCGACGGGAAGGTGGTCGCTGGCCGTGGTACGCGGGGTGGCCACGTCGCCTGCGGTAAGCCCGGGCCGGTCGGGGACGTCACGGAGGTCTTGACCTCGTTGTGCGCGCGTCTTTACGGCCGTCGGGCTGGCGCGGATCGGGCGCGTCGGGCGGTCGAGGCCGCCACCACGCAGGACCCGCCGTCGTGACGGCGATGCAGGCGTACCGGTTCGCCCTGGACCTGACCCCGTCACAGGAGCGGGCGGTGCTGGCGCACGCGGGCGCGGCCAGGGTGGCGTACAACTGGGCCTTGGCCAGGGTGAAGGCGGCCGCCGCCGCGTAGTAGACGACCGTCGCGATGGCGAAGAGCAGCATCCCGCCGACGGCGGCGTAGCCACGCCGCGAGGAGGCGTTCTCGGTGCCGTTGCCGGCATCCGTGTCGGCGAGGGCGAGACAGCCGGCAAGGCCGCCGGCGACCAGCACGTACGCCGGTCTCAGCCAACCGGTCCGGCCGGCGGCGAAGAGCACCACCCCCGTCAGCAACGCGGCCGGCCAGAGCACCCGGGCGAGGTGCCTCGGCGGTCGGGTGAACGCCGCCAACAGGAACACTCCGACGGCGACTTCGGCGAAGGTCGAGACGTGTTCCGGCGGGAGGCCCAGCCCGGGAAAGTCGGACGGGTGAGCCCGAAGCCCGCGTGCTGTGGCCGTAGGACTCGGCGGCGTTCCACAGTGCCGGGGAGAGGGCCACCTGACCGGCCAGCAGCACCGCTGGGCCGGCCAGCAGCCAGGCCCGTGCGCCGCCTTGACCGTACGCCGCTGATGCGGCCCGGATCGCCGCCGTGCTGCGGGCCTGTGCGGCAAGGAACGCCCCGACCAACAGCGCGCTGAGCGGCCACGCCAGCCGACCGTCCCGCCAGACCAGGTCCGCCGTGCCGAGCAGGGCGTGACCGACCGCGTTGCCGGACCAGGCCCAGCACCAGTCCGCGCACCGGCCGCTCGGTGCGGGCGGCGGTGGCGGCGAGCCAGAGCAGGCCGGCGAGGAGCCCGGCGCAGGCCAACCAGAACTGGAGCCGACCGCCGGGCCCGGGGGTCAGGGCGAGCCGGGCCGCCGCCAGTACCCCGGCCGCCGCCAGACCAACCGGCCGGGGCCGAGCCGGCGTACGAACGGCGGAGCGGCGGGCGCGGCGAGGAACCAGGCGAGCGCGAAGGCGCCGAGGAGTTCGGCCGGGGTTCCGGCCGCCTGCCCGAAGATGGTGATGACCGAGGGCAGCCAGATTCGAAGGACGTCCAGCAGGATGACGACGCCGAGGGCGAGCGCGGCGGTGGGTAGCTGGCGGTGGCGCACGGCGCCTCTTCTCGTGGCCGACGGGGGTTTCGGCACGAGGATTCTGCGGGCACGCGCTACGGCGGGTCAACGCCCTACCCACAAAAAGGGGCGCCCACCCGGATGGTGGGCGCCCCTTTCGCCGGTGCGGTCAACGCCGCGTGGTGGCCTTCCGGGCCGGTGCCTTCTTCGCGGGCGCCTTCTTGGCGGCGGTGGTCTTCTTCGCCGCCGTGGTCTTCTTCGCCGCCGTGGTCTTCTTCGCCGACACCGTCTTCTTGGCGGCCGTGGTCTTCTTCGCCGCCGTGGCCTTCTTGGCGGCCGTGGTCTTCTTCGCCGCCGTGGCCTTCTTGGTCGGGGCGGCCTTCTTCGCCGCGGTGGTGGTCTTGGCGGCCTTCGCCGCGGTGGTCTTCTTGGCGGCGCCGGCCGCGGTGGTCTTCTTCGCCGCGCCGGCCGCCGTGGTCTTCTTCGCCGCGGCCGCCTTGGCCCCGGCCGCCTTCGTGCCGGCGGCGGCCTTGGCGGCGGCTGCGGTGATCTTCTTGGCGGCGGCAGTGTCCTTCGGCACCTTGCCGCTGGCCACCATCTCCTTGAAGCCAGCGCCCGGGCGGAAGGTCGGGACGGAGGTCTTCTTGACCTTCACCGCCTCGCCTGTCCGCGGGTTGCGCGCTGTTCGGGCACCCCGGACGCGCTTTTCGAACGCTCCGAATCCGGTGATCGCCACCTTCTCGCCCTTGGTGACCGCCGCCTGGACCTCAGCGAGGACCGCGTCGAGCGCGGCCGTCGCCGTCTTCCGGTCCCCCAGGCGAACGGCGAGCGCCTCGATGAGCTCGGCCTTGTTCACGACTTCCTCCCGATTGTGCAACTGACTCGACGCGAGCCATTCTGCGCGCACGGTATGCCCTGTGATGCCGGGATACAAACATTCGGTGGAAAAAAGGCGTTGTGTCGTAACGGAATCGCCCCCACCGGCCGGGCCGGTGGGGGCGAAAAGCTATCTGCGGTCAGGCGACCGACGGCAGAAACGCCGGCCGGGACAACTCGTACGCGCTGATCTCGGCCTCGTGCCGCAGGGTGAGTCCAATGTCATCCAAGCCCTCCATCAGCCGCCAACGGCTGTGGTCGTCCAGCGGGAAGGCCCAGGTGGCATCCCCGGCGTGGACCTGGCGGGCGGTGAGGTCGACCGTGATCGGGGTGGTCGGGTCGGATTCCACCAGATCCCAGAGCTCCTCCACGGCCTTCAATTCCAGCTCGACCGGAAGGAGTCCTTCCTTGAGCGCGTTGCCGCGGAAGATGTCGCCGAAGCGGGGCGAGATCACGGCCCGGAAGCCCCAGTCCCGCAGCGCCCAGACGGCGTGCTCACGGGAGGAACCCGTACCGAACTCGGGGCCGGCAAGGAGAATCGACGCTCCCGAAAAGGCGGGGTCGTTGAGGACGAATGACGGATCCTCCCGCCACGCGCTGAAGAGCCCGTCGGCGAAGCCGGTCCGGGTCACCCGCTTGAGGTACACGGCGGGAATGATCTGATCGGTGTCCACGTTGGATCGGCGCAGCGGCACGGCGGTGCCGGTGTGGGTGGTGAACTTGTCCATCTCTCGGCTGCCCTTCTACAGGTCGGCGGGGGCGGCCAGCCGGCCGACCACGGCGGTGGCGGCGGCGACCGGCGGGGACACCAGGTGGGTACGCCCGCCCCGGCCCTGGCGGCCCTCGAAGTTGCGGTTGGAGGTCGAGGCCGAGCGCTGGCCCGGCGACAGGGTGTCCGGGTTCATCCCGAGGCACATGGAGCAGCCGGCGAAGCGCCACTCGGCGCCGGCGTCGGTGAAGACCTTGTCCAGCCCCTCCGCCTCGGCCGCCTCGCGGACCGCGGCGGACCCGGGCACCACCAACATGCGTACGCCGTCGGCCACCCGGTTCCCCCGCAGCACGTCAGCGGCGGCGCGGAGGTCCTCCAGCCGGCCGTTGGTGCAGGAGCCGACGAAAACCACGTCGACGGCCAGGTCGCGCAGCGGGGTGCCGGGCCTGAGGTCCATGTATTCCAGCGCCCGGCGGGCGGCGGTCCGTTCCGGCTCGGTGCCGAACTCCTCCGGGTTCGGCACCGCCGAGCCCAACGGTGCGCCCTGACCGGGGTTGGTGCCCCAGGTGACGAACGGGGTGACCCGGCTGGCGTCCAGGGTCACCTCCGCGTCGAAGGTCGCCCCCTCGTCGGTGGGCAGCGTCTTCCAGTACGCCACGGCGGCGTCCCAGTCGGCCCCCTGCGGCGCGTTGGGCCGCCCCTTCAGGTACGCGAAGGTGGTCTCGTCCGGCGCGATCATGCCGGCCTTGGCGCCCCACTCGATGGACATGTTGGCGATCGTCATCCGGCCTTCCATGGAAAGGCCACGGATCGCCTCACCCCGGTACTCCACGATGTGGCCGCGTCCGCCGCCGGTGCCCACCTGCGCGATCAGCGCCAGCACCAGGTCCTTGGCGGTGACGCCCTGGGCGAGCCGGCCGGTGACGTTGACCGCCATTGTCTTCGGTCGGGCCTGCGGCAGCGTCTGGGTGGCCAGCACGTGCTCCACCTCGCTGGTGCCGATGCCGAAGGCGAGCGCACCGAACGCGCCGTGGGTGGCGGTGTGCGAATCGCCACACACGATCGTCATGCCCGGCTGACTGAGGCCCAACTGCGGGCCGATGACGTGCACGATGCCCTGGTTCTCGTCGCCCAGCGGGTGCAGCCGCAGGCCGAACTCGGCGCAGTTGCGGCGCAGCGTCTCGATCTGGGTGCGGGAGGTGGGGTCCGCGATGGTCAGCAGGTCGCCGCGTCGGGACCGGAACGCCGGGTCGTCGTACCCGGTCGGAGTGTTGTGATCCTCGGTCGCGATCGTCAGGTCGGTGCGCCGGACCCGGCGCCCGGCCAGGCGTAGCCCGTCGAACGCCTGCGGGCTGGTGACCTCGTGGAGCAGGTGCAGGTCGATGAAGAGCAGGTCCGGCTCGCCGGCGGCGGAGCGAACGACGTGCGCGTCCCAGACCTTCTCGGCCAGGGTCCTCGGTTGAGTGACTCCCACCATCTGGACATCCTAAATTCTGGGAGGTAAATTTCGGTTTGTGGGACACAGTATGAGCGGTGTTGGCGTTCTCGACAAGGCGGTGGTCATCCTGGCCGCCTGTGTCGACGGCGCCAGCCTGGCCGAGCTCGTTGAACGCACCAAGCTGCCGCGGGCCACCGCGCACCGGCTGGCACAGGCCTTGGAAATCCATCGGATGCTGGTCCGGGACACCCAGGGGCGCTGGCGCCCGGGCCCCCGGCTCGGCGAACTGGCCAACGCCGCGCCGGACGTGCTGCTGACCGCGGCCGAGCCGCTGCTCGCCGCGCTGCGCGACGCCACCGGCGAAAGCGCCCAGCTCTATCTACGCCGCGCCGACGAGCGCATCTGCGTGGCCGCCGCCGAGCGGGCCAGCGGCCTGCGGGACACCGTGCCGGTCGGTTCGGTGCTGCCCATGACGGCTGGTTCCGCGGCCCAGATCCTGCTCGCCTGGGAGCCGCCGGAGGCGGTCATGCCGCTGCTCCCCCGGTCGAAGTTCACCGGCCGCACCCTGGCCGAGGTGCGCCGCCGCGGCTGGGCGCAGAGCGTGGCCGAGCGCGAGGCCGGTGTGGCGAGCGTCTCAGCCCCGATCCGCGACCGCACCGGCCGGGTGATCGCGGCGATCAGCATCTCCGGCCCGATCGAACGCCTCGGTCGCCGCCCCGGCGAACGCCACGCCATGGCCGTAGTCCGCGCCGGCCAACGCCTCTCCGGCCTCTAACTCCGGCAACTCCGGCAACTCCGGCAACCGTGTCGATCATGGACTTGTGGCACCCGGTATGGCCTGTTCGCGGCTTATCTCCCGTGCCACAACTCCATGATCGTCGTGGGGGCGGGGGTGCGGGGGGGGGGGGAAGGGGAAGGGGAATGGCCCGGTCTCGTGGAGTGAGACCGGGCCATTCAGTGTGGTAGCCCCGACCGGATTCGAACCGGCGCTACCGCCTTGAGAGGGCGGCGTCCTGGGCCGCTAGACGACGGGGCCAGGCACTTTCCTGCTTCACCGCCCTGGCGAGCGGTGCGGGAAGTAGTCTAGCGGCACCGCCCGAGGCGCCCAACGGCGGGGGCGACGCCGACCGGGGCGCGGCGTTTTGCCGCACACCGCGTTGATCATGGTCGGCTTGTGCGTGATAACGGGCCGAAATACGAAACAGCCCGCCCCACCAAGTGAGACGGGCTGTTTGCGATGTAGCCCCGACCGGATTCGAACCGGCGCTACCGCCTTGAGAGGGCGGCGTCCTGGGCCGCTAGACGACGGGGCCAGAACCAGATGCTTCCCCGCCCGAAGGCGAGGAAGCTGCACTCTATCAGAGATCACCGGCCGCCCTCCGAGGAGGAACGGAGTGGAACTCCACCAGAATCCAGCGTCCGGGGTTCTTGCGAACCCGCGGCAGCGCTGGGGTACCAGGACTCGAACCTAGACTAACTGAACCAGAATCAGTCGGGCTGCCAATTACCCCATACCCCATTGGCCCCTTGCGGTGCCGGGAATGAACTTTACCCTCCCGGTGCCGGCAGGCCAAATCCAACCCCTCGGACCGCTCCTGACCAGCGGAAACGAGACGTCGGACGCATCAGGCGACCGGCACCACCGGGTTGGTGAGCTCGCCGATCCCCTCGATCCGCACGGTGACCGTATCCCCGTCGGTGAGCGGACTAACCCCGGCCGGAGTGCCGGTCAGCACCACGTCGCCCGGGAGCAGCGTCATCACGTGGGAGATGTACGACACCAGGGCCGGCACGTCGAAGACCATGTCCTTGGTCCGGCCGAGCTGGCGTACCTCCATCTCGTCCGGGTTGCGGCCCACCTCACACCGGATCTCCAGGTCGGCCACGTCCAGCCCGGTGGTGATCCACGGACCCAGTGGGCAGAACGAGTCGAAGCCCTTGGCGCGGGTCCACTGCCCGTCGGAGCGCTGCAAATCCCGAGCGGTGACATCGTTGGCGCAGGTGTAGCCGAAGATGGCCCGCTCGGCGGCAGCCCGGTCGGCGCGCCGCGCCCCCGGAGCGCCGATCACCACGGCCAGCTCCGCCTCGTGCTCCACCTGCTTGGAGAAGATCGGCAGACGGATCGCGTCCCGGGGGCCGATCACCGAGGTGGACGGTTTGAGGAATAGCAACGGTTCTTTGGGCACCTCGCTGCCGTGTTCGGCGGCGTGCTCGGCGTAGTTGCGGCCGACGCAGACCACCTTGCTCGGCAGGATCGGCGAGAGCAGCCGGACGTCGGAGAGCGCCCACCGGGCGCCGGAGAAGGTGACCTGACCGAACGGATGGCCCTCGATCTCGGCGATGGTCAGGCCCTGCGGCCCGGCCCCCGACTCGCCCTCGACGACCCCGAACGACATTCCCTTGGCATGAGCGAAACGAGCGATACGCACCCGGCCAATCTATCGCCGCCGCCAGCCCGACCACGCCGGACACGGGCATGCCACGTCGGCGTCGGCCTGTGGACGCGCCACAGTACGCCGCCCTACGCCGACCGGGGCGGGAATGCCGACTTCGTACCCGCACGGCGGGACGGGGACCATAGCTTCGGGTCCGGGAGGTTCGGCCGATGAGTGCAACGAAGCGACACCACAGGTCCCTGGCCGTGATTGTGAACTGCCTCGGGGTCATGGCCGCCGTACCGGCGCTGCCCGCCGCGGCGCCCCGGGCCGCGGCCGCACCCGCGCATCCGGCCCCAGTGGCGGCGCCGGCCGCCCCGGTGGGACAGGCCACACCCATCCAGACCGGCGCGCCGGCGGCCCCACCGGCGGTGCCGCCCGAGAAGCCGGCCCCGGTCCAGCCGTCGAACCCGCCGGTCACCGTGGCGATGACCGCGGCCAACACTCCGGCACCCGGCTATCAGATCCTGGTCCGCAACGGCGGGAACACCACGATCGAGGCGACCGTACGGCAGGAGCTGCCGGCCGGGTCGAAGGCGACCACGGTGACCGGCGGCGGCCGGGCCACCCCGGCGGCCGGCTCGTCCACCCCGGCTGAGGTGACCTGGCAGCTGAAGCTGCCGCCGCACAGCACCACCACCCTGAACACCGCCCTCAGCACGACCACGCCCGGACAGTCGGTGACCGCACCCGCCTGCGCGTACGGCGCCGACGGCACCCGCCCGTACGACTGCGCCACGGCGACCTGGGCCGCGACGGCGACACCCGGCACGCAGGTGGCGGCGGCACCACCGGTGTGGCGGCGACCGCCCGTCCTGTTGGCTGCGCTGGCGGCGCTTCTGGTCGTCACCTTCGGTGTGCTCGCCTGGTGGTGGAGCCGCCGCCGGCGCTCCGGGGCGGCGTCGGCCGGCACGGCGGTGACGGGCGCCGGCGCGCCGGCGTTCGCCGGCGGGCCGGCCGACCCGGCGCAACGCGGCACGGTCTATTCGCGCCCGGCGACGGCGGGACGGGCCGGGCGACGCACCCCACCGGTCTGGCTGATGACCGGCGCTGCCGCGGCGGTGCTGGCCGGCGTGGTCCTCGCGGCCACCTGGACGGCCACCCAGCGGGTCGCCGCGATCGACACCGGCAAGCAGCCGACCAGCGGCGCCTGGATGGGCCGGAGCGTGACCGGGGCGGTCGGCGTCCCACTGCGCGAGACCGCGTTCGAGTTCACGGTCTACCGGGTGGCCTGCGGCGTCGGCACGCTGCCCTCGACCTCGGCGGGCGGCCGGCAGTGCCTGGCCACGGTCGGGGTGCGCAACCTCACGTCGGGCGAGCAGACCTGGCACGGGCAGTTGCAACGGGCGTACCTGCCGAACGGCAACTGGGTCGCCGCCGACGAGGACGCCACCCGGGTCGCCAACCTCGGGCGGGACATCTTCGCCCAGCCGGTCGCCGCGGGCAGCCGGGTGCTCCTTCCGCTGGTCTTCACCGTGCACGGCAGCGACCAGCCCAAGCAGTTGGAGCTGCGCAGCGGCGTCTTCTCCGCCGGGGTCCGGGTGGACGTGCCCTGATCGGAGCGCGGGCGGCGGTCGTACCCTGGGGTGCGTGACCGCCGCCCTCGCCCCCGCCACCGCGCTCGACGCGGCCGACTGGCAGGCCCGTCGGCACGCCCACGAACAGCGGGTGGACGCCTGGCTGACGCCGCACCTGGCCCGCCGGCGCGGCGGTGTGAAGCACCCGGTCGAAGACTTCCTCTTCACCTACTACTCGCACCGTCCGGCGCAGCTGCGCCGCTGGCATCCGGGTGCCGGGGTGGTGCTGCGGGACGCGGACCCGGCCGAGTTCGGCCGGGACTACCGCGCCACCGCCGCCGGGCTCACCGTCGACACCGATGGGGTACGCGCACGGCGGGCCGAGTCGATCGACTGGATCCGTACGCTGCTCGCGGCGACCGCCGGCCGCCCGGCCCACCTCGGCTGTTTCGGGATGCACGAGTGGGCGATGGTCTACCGGCAGACCCAGGACGAGGTACGCCACAATGCCTGGCCGCTGCGGCTCGGCCCGGAGGCCACCGCCGCCGTCGTCGAGGAGCGGGGGGTACGGTGCAGCCACTTCGACGCGTTCCGTTTCTTCACCACGCCGGCCCGGCCGCTGAACGTGCTCACCCCGACCCGGGAGACTCAGCACGCGTTGGAGCAGCCGGGCTGTCTGCACGCCAATATGGACCTCTACAAGTGGGCGTACAAGTTGTCGCCTCTGGTGCCCTCGGAGCTCGTCGCCGACTGCTTCGAGCTGGCGAGGGAAATCCGGACCCTGGACATGCGGGCCTCGCCCTACGATTTGGCCGACTTGGGCTACCCGCCGGTGCGGGTGGAGACGCCGGATGGCCGGGCCGAATACGCCGCCGCCCAGCGCGGCTTCGCCGAGCGGGCCGCCAGCCTGCGAGCCCGGCTGCTCGCCGCCTCTTGATCAACTCCGTGTGCGGCATGCTGTGGCCACAGCCGGCGGCATGACCACCTGTTGCCGCACACGGAGTTGATCGCCCGAGCGAGATCAGCTCACAGCGCAGGTCACCGCGGGTACGGAGTTCGAGCCGGTGACGTCGGCCAGGAAGCCGAAGGCGGTCTGGGCGCCCGGGGCGAGCGCGCCGTTCCAGCTCACGTTCCGCGCGGTGACCTGGGCGCCGCTCTGGGTCAGGTCGGCGTTCCACGACTGGCTGATCCGTTGGCCGTTGGCGAAGGTGAAGCGGATCGTCCAGCCGGCGATCGGCGCGGCGCCGGTGTTGCGGACGTTCACCTCGCCCTGGAAGCCGCCCGGCCACTCGCCCACGATCCGGTAGTCGGCGGCGCAGCCCGTGCCGGGTGTCCTGGTCGGCGTTGACGTGGGCTTCGTGGTGGGCGTCGACGTGGGCGTGGGGCTGCCGGTGGGCGCAGTGGTGGGCGTGGGGGTCGTCCGACGCAGGGCCGCGGTGAGCGCCGGGTACCAGCGGTCGGACATCTTCTGGTCACCGGAGGCGCTCGGGTGCACCCCGTCGTACGTGTCGGTGGCGGTGTTGAAGCCGGTCCATTGGTCGACCACCACCACCGGCGAGGCGGCGGTGGTCTTCCCCGCCGCCCAGCCGTCGATCGTGGCGTTGAGCGCGACGGCCCGCTGGCCGCACTCCGGGCAACTGCTCGGCGCCATTGGAATGATCTTCGCGACGATGATCGTCATCGCCGGGTTGCTGGCCCGCATCTGGTCCACCAGCTTCGAGTACGCGGCCAGAATCGTGGCCGGCGCGATGTTGCTCCAGACGTCGTTGGTGCCGAAGTGCATCAGCACGATGTCCGGTCGGGTGGCGGCCAGCCACCCGGGCAGCAGATTCTGGTTGGCCACGTTGGTCACCAGGTAGCCGCCGTGTCCCTCGTTGTCCCCGTCGTACGGCACGCCACACCCCTGCGGGCCGAGGGTGCCGACGAAGTCGATGTCGGTGTAGCCGGTGGACTGGAGGCGGTTCCAGAGCACCGCCCGCCAGCAGCCCGGCGAGCCGGTGATCGAATCGCCGAGCGGCATGATGCGGACCGGGGTGGTGGCGGCGGTGGCCGGGGGCGCCGTCGAGATGACGGCCAGCCCGACGGCGAGGATGGGAAGGAGGGCGGCGACCGCGATCAGCGCGGCGCGCAGGGGTGCACGGAGCATGGCGACGGGACTCCTGTCACGTGACGTGGTGGTCGGTGACGGCCCTTGCTCCCGCACACATTGAAGCGGTTCGACGGCCCCTCGCTCAACCCCGGTCCCGCTGGCCGGACTCCGGGTGGCCCCGGTGCGCGGCCCACTCCGGCGCGAGGATCGACATGACGGTGGCGTCGACCCAGTGCTCGCCGTCGCGGAGCACCTGGCGCAGCGTTCCCTCGGCGACGAAGCCGACCTTCTCGTAAACCCGTCGGGCGCGCGGGTTGAAGGCGAACACCTCCAGGGAGATCCGGTGCAGGCCGAGCTGCTCGAAGCCGTACCCGACGATCAGCCGGACCGCCTCGGTGCCGAGCCCCCGGTCACGACCGGCCGGGCCGATCAGCGTGCGGAAGTTGCAGCTGCGGTTGTGGCCGTCCCACTCGTTGAGGACCACCTCGCCCACGCACGCCCCGGTCGCCCGGTCCACCACGGCCAGGTCGAGCCGGTCGGTCTGGCTGTTGCGGGTGCCGTACCAGGCCCGGAGCCGTCCCAGGTCGAACGTCTCGCCGGGCGGGCTGCCGGTGAACCGGGCCACCTCCGGATCGGTCATGGCGGCCTCGAAGGCGGCGACGTCGTCGTCGACGAACGGGCGCAGCACGACCCGGTCGCCGGTGAGGGTGGGCTTGACGGAGAAGTCGGCGGGCACGCGGCGAATTGTGGGCGACACGCCGGTGCGGCGACAAATCTTTTTCCGGACGGCCGGTCAGTCGCCGTCCACCCGCCGGTCGCGTTTGCGCTGGGACTGGCGTTTCTTCTCGGCCAGCCGGCGCTCCTTCGCCGCCCGGGACGGGCGGGTCGGGCGGCGGGGTTTCGGCGGCGGGGCGACCGCCTCCCGCAGCAGGGCGACCAGCCGGTCGCGGGCGGCTTCCCGGTTGGCCAGTTGCGCCCGGTGCTCGCTGGCGGCCACGGTCAGCACGCCGTCGACCAGCCGGCCGGCGAGCCGCTCCAGCGCGCGGGCGCGCAGCGGCTCGGGCACGCTCGGCGAACCGGCCAGGTCGAAGCTGAGTTCCACCCGGGAGTCGGCCGTGTTGACGCCCTGCCCGCCCGGCCCCGACGAGCGGGAAAACCGTTCCCGCAGCTCGGCTTCGGGCACCACGATCCGGTCGGTCACCCGCAGTCCGTCGTCCATCCGGTGAGGTTAACGCTCGCTCGGGTGACTCGGGGTGGGTGTCGAGGTCGGCGTGGGATCCGCCCGCTCGTGACCCGAGCCGACCGCCGCGTACGCGGCTGCCCCGCCGAGCAGCAGAGCGATCACGCCCACCTTGGTGATGACCGCGCGGGTCGCCAGCCAGGCGGTCCGTCGGGCGCCGGGAACGAGGTTCCGGGCACCGCGGTAGTCCTTCCAGCCGCGCTTCGCGCGAGCGTACGCCGCGCCGACGCCGGCGCCGATGACCAGGCCCACCACGAGGAGGGCCGCGATGACAGCTTGCTCCACCCATGCCAGTATCCACAATCAGCGTAATATTTCCATAGCCTGATACTCCCACGCCAAATATCCGACAGTTCACCCGATCCAGCTGGATGTTCCGATACGGCGGTGCAGAGCCAGGGCCGGGTCAGCCGCTCCGGCCGATGATCGTGTCGGCGGTCTGCTGCACCTGGTCGATCGGGATCGCGAACCCGATGCCGATCGAGCCGTTGCCGTCGATCGTGGCGATGGCCGTGTTCACGCCGACCACCTCGCCCCGCGCGTTGACCAGCGGGCCACCCGAGTTTCCCGGGTTGATCGACGCGTCGGTCTGCACGGCGGTGTGCCGGCCGTCGCCGATGCGGACCTGGCGGTTGAGCGCGCTGACGATACCGGCGGTCACCGTACCGGCCAGGCCGAGCGGAGAACCGACCGCGAGCACCGGCTCGCCGACCCGGGTGGAGTTGGGCTTGGCCAGCGGCAGCGGGTTCAGCCCGGCCGACGCGGGCACCTTGAGCACCGCCAGGTCGCTGCTCGGCTCCCGCCCGACCACCTCGGCGGCGAACCGGCGGCCGTCGGAGGTCTCCACAGTCACCGGACCGGAGCCACCCTTGGCCAAAATATGATCATTGGTGACGATGTGCTGCTCCCGGTCGAGGGCGAAACCCGACCCACTGGCCGACGACGCGGACGTACCACCGACCATCACCGAAACCACCCCGGGCACGGTCTTCTCGGCGGCCGTGACCAGCTCGGCCGGCACCGGCGCGGCGGAGGCCGCGGCGGGCCCGGCCGCGTCATGGCCGGCCACCCAACTGCCCGCCGCCGCCCCGGACAGCGTGGAGAGGGCCACCACCGCCAGCCCGCTGAGCAGCCGGCCACGCCAGCCCCGTCGCCCCGGGCCCCGCTCCGATCCGGGTGTCGCCCAGTACCCGCGCCCGTCCGGATCCAGCTCGGGCGAGACGAACCACGGGCCGCGCGGCTCGCCGAGTCCCGTCTGCACTGCCATACCTGGCTCCTCACGTGTCGTGTCGACATCCGGGTCGGTGGTGCGGATCAGGGCAACCGGGAGAACCACCGCAGGGATCCGGCAGCCGCGCCCATCGCGAAGACCAGTCCCAGGCCGATGAAACGGGCGGAAATGTCCTGCCGTTCCTTGCGGTAGCCGACCGACGTGCCAATGTCCTCGTAGACGGCGCGCAGCTCCGAGCTGCTAGTCGCCTCGTGGAAACGACCCCCGGTCTCCTCGGCCACCGCCTTGAGGGTCTGCCCGTCGACCGGCACCTGGATGGCCCGCCCGCCCCGGTCGACGAAGCCGGACGGGGTGCCGAACGAGATGGCGTGCACCGGTATCTTGGCCGCCGAAGCCTGTGCGGCGGCCTCCATCGGGTCCATCCCGGAGGTGTTCGCGCCGTCGGAGAGGATGATGATCCGGGCCGGCGGAGGGTCCTTGGCGGCCTTGGCGTCCAGGCTCTTCACCGCGCCCATACAGGTGCTGATCGCCTCCCCGATGGCGGTGCCCTGGACACCGGTGATCCCGTCGGCCAGCCGACCGATCCCCTCGTGCAGGGCATCCCGGTCGGTGCCCGGCGGAACCAGCACCGCCGCGCTGCCCGCAAAGGCGACCAGCCCGACGTTGAACTCCTTCGGCAGGCCGTCGGCGAACCGGCGGGCGGCCCGTTTGGCGGCGGTCATCCGGTCCGGCTCGACGTCGCTGGCGAGCATCGAGGTGGAAACGTCCACCGCCAACATCACGGTGGCCCGTTCCCGGGGCACCCGTACCTCGGCGGTGGGCCGGGCGAAACCGACCACCAGCAGCGCGAGCATGGCGAGGAAGAGGCCCGCCGGCACGTGGCGACGCCAGGCCGGTCGGCGCGGCGCGACCCGGTCCAGCAGGCGCAGGTTGGTGAACCGGAGCGCGTACCGGCTCTGCCGGCGCTGCATCCCCAGGTAACCCAGGACGAGGCCGGCGACGCCGAGCAGGAGCCAGAGCCGGGCGGGCGACTGCCAGTTCATGCGGCGCCTCCCCGGGCCGGGGCGGGCGCGGTGGCCAGCCGGCGCTGGTGGTGCACGTGCCGCACGATGTCGGCCGTCCAGTCCCGGTCGGTCCGCAGCGCCAGGTGGGTCGCCCCGGCCCGGCGCAGCGCCTGGCGTACCTGGTCGCGTTGGGCGACGGCAGCCTCGGCGTACCGCTCCCGCAACCTCCGGTCGCCGGTCCACACCTCGCGGCGCCGCCCGGTCTCCGGATCGACCAGGGTGACCAGGCCGACGTCCGGGAGTTCGAGCTCGCGCGGGTCGGTCACCTCCACCGCGAGCACCTGGTGCCGGGCGGCGAGCCGGCGCAACTCCACCTCCCAGGGCGGGGCGGCATCCGGATCGTCCGGCAGACCGTCCAGGAAATCGGAGACGACCACCACCAGACCGCGCCGGGTGGCGATCCGCGCGACGCCGGCCAGCCCGTGGACGAGGGTCGGCAGGTCCTCCGCGACGGCTTCCGGTCGCGGCGCGGCGTCGGACGCGCCGAATCGGGGTGCGCCGAGCAGGGCGCGCAGCAGCCCGAGCAGGTGGGTCCGCCCGCTGCGGGCCGGAAACCGGCGTACGCCGTCGGGTGCGAGCACCTGCGCGCCGAGGCGGTTGCCGACGCCCGCGGTGAGGAACCCGACCGCCGCCACGGCGGCCACCGCGAGTTCGCGTTTGTCCAGCGTGGCGGTGCCGTACTCCATGCTGGGGCTGGCATCGACGAGCAGCCAGGTGGTCAGCTCCCGGTCGGCGTCGACCTCGCGGACGTGCGGCACGGTGGTCCGGGCGGTGACCGCCCAGTCCATCCGGCGTACCTCGTCCTCGCCGGGGCGGTACTCCCGGCTGCCGGCCATCTCGCTGCCCGGTCCGGGCAGCAGGCCGCGGTACTGGCCGTGCAGCAGCCCGTTCAGGCGCCGGGTGACGGTCAGTTCGAGCCGGCGCAGTCGCTGGTCGGGGGCGAGGTCCGCCAGGCCGGGCCCGGGTGGGGTCGCGCTGGCCCGGCGCCTCATGCCGCCGCCAGGTCGGGCGCCGTCTCGGGACGACCGGCGACGACCCGGGGCGGCGGCACCGCCTCGACCAGTCGGCGTACCACCGCGTCGGCGGACACTCCGTCGGCCACCGCGTCGAAGGAGAGCACGAGGCGGTGGGACAGCACGTCCACTGCCAGGTCCCGGACGTCCTCCGGGAGCACGTGGTCCCGGCCCCGGATCAGCGCCTGCGCGCGGGCGGCGGCGACCAGGCCGAGGGTGGCTCGGGGGCTGGCCCCGTACGTCAGCAGCGGCGCGACGTCGGCCAGCCCGAACCGGCCGGGGTCCCGGCTGGCAAGGATGAGCCGGACGACGTACTCGGCGAGCGCGTGGTGAACGAAGACCTGGCTGGCGCGGCGCTGGAGTTCGCGCAGCCGGACCGGGTCGAGCACCGGCCGGGCGGTGGGCCGGTCGCAGCTCATGCGGTAGAGGATGTTCAGCTCGTCGGCGTCGCTCGGGTAGTCGACGACGACCTTCATCAGGAACCGGTCCCGCTGGGCCTCGGGAAGTTGGTAGACGCCCTCCGACTCGATCGGGTTCTGGGTGGCGAGCACCAGGAACGGCTCGGGGACCGGCCAACTCCGGCCGCCGATGGAGACCTGCCGTTCGGCCATCGCCTCCAGCAGCGCCGACTGCACCTTGGCCGGGGCCCGGTTGATCTCGTCGGCGAGCACCAGGTTGGCCATGATCGGGCCCAGCTCGACGTCGAACGTCTCGGTGGAGGCGCGGTAGATGCGGGTACCGACGATGTCCGAGGGGACCAGGTCGGGGGTGAATTGGATGCGGGAGAAGGTGCCGCCGACGACGGTGGCGAGGGTCTGCGCGGCGAGGGTCTTGGCCACTCCCGGCACGCCTTCCAGCAGGCAGTGCCCGTCGGCGACGAGGGCGGTGAGCAGGCGTTCGACGAGGCGGTCCTGCCCGACGATCACGCGCTTGACCTCGAAGAGGGTCTGTTCCAGCTCGACACCGCTGGCGTCGGCATCGGCGTCGGCCGGGCTGGGCACGCTGGTCAGGGTGTCCGAGATGTCCGTCACGGTGCTTGCTTCCCGTCCGGACGGTCGGACAAACGTCGGATTATCAGGCCCTGCCAGGCCGTTGCCGGGTCGGATCGGGACGACCCGCCCGGCCGGGCGCCAACGGCACGAGCGGGTGCGGGCGACGCATCCTGGCGCGGACAAGGCCGCCGGTCCGACGCGAGTACGGCGTGCTGGCCCCCGCCGGAGCGGAGGCCAGCACGGCGGGGCGGATCAGTTGGCGATGAGGATGTGGAACGGCCTGTCGGCGGCGCCGCCGGCGGAGTTGCGGGTCTGCACGAAGACCGCGTTGGGGATCAGGTAGCGGGGAGAGACGGAAACCTCGCCGCCCGGCGGGACGTTGTTCGGGTCGTTGGTGCCGATGGTGGCCTGGTACGACTTCAGGTGGACGTCGTAGTCGAGCGTCACCTGATACTGCCCCGCGGTCACCCCGCCGCCGCAGCAGGGGAACCTGAAGGCGCCGGTGACGTTGGCCGAGTGCTGCAACAGGGTGCCGTCGATGCTGACGACGGCCCAGGCCACCGTGCCGGCGGCGGGCGGCGCGGCGGCCACGCGGATCGCGGCCTTCGCGGCCTGGGACTGCGCGGCGGTCACCGGGGGCTGGTGGCCGGGCTGGACGGCCCCGACCGGCGCGTTCGCCGCTGGTTGGGCGGCGGCCGCGATGCCCCCGCCGGCCAGGGTGAGGGTCAGGACGCCGAGTGCTAGCACCGCCGCCTTGCGTCTGAGGAATGTGGCCATGACGGGTCTCCCTTTTGTGACCGTGCTGATCCGACCGGCCCACGATTCGCGGGTCGGTTAGCTGTCGTCGAGAAGCCGGGCGGAAAACGGCGGACCATCGGGATCCACTTCTCTCGCGCACCATCGGTGCACCCGGCCTGACCTGGGACTACTACCGAAGTTGGGACGTCGCAACCCAGGTTGGAAGGTAGCACCGTAAAAAGCAGGCGGTCAATAGCACTGATCTGCGTTTCGCCTGGTCAGGACCGTTTGAATAATTGCGAAAGACGAATCGGTGACCATTCACAAAAACCGTGGCGGGACATCCCGAAGGCCGCCGGACGGTACGGTGACGGCCGTGGTCACGACGACAGACGAAGGACGGACCGACATCCCGACCCGCTGGATCGCGGCGCTGGTGTGCTGGCTCGCCGTCGCGCCCGCGGCCGCCTGGGTGGTGCTCCGGTTGGCCTGGTCGGATCGGGGACCGATGGTGCAGGCGGTCGCCTTCACGCCGTACGCCGCCGCCGGTTCCCTGGTGCCGCCGGTGCTGGCGCTCGCCCTGCGGCGGCGCGGGGCGGCGGTCGTCGCGGCCGTCGCCGCGCTCATGCTGGTCGGTGCGGTGACGCCCCGGGCGGTCGCCTCCCGGCAGCCGGCGGCCGACGGGCCACCGCTGCGGCTGCTCACCGCCAACCTGCTCAAGGGCGGCGCCGACCCGGATCGACTGGTCGGCCTGGTTCGCGAGCGGCGGGTGGACGTGCTGGCCGTGCAGGAGTTCACCCCGGAGATCGCGGCCGAGCTGGACCGGCTCGGGCTGGCCACCCTGCTGCCCCACCGGATGCTCAACCCCGAGGTCGGCACCACCGGCTCGGGGCTGTACGCGCGCTTCCCGCTCAGCGAGGTCGGGTTCCGGCGCAACCAGGGCTTCGCCTTCACCCAGGCGTACGGGACGCTGGCGGTGCCGGGCGCGCCACCCGTGCGGGTGGAGTCGGCGCACCCGGCCGCCCCCTGGGCCGTCCACGTGGTGCCGGACTGGCGGACCGACCTACGCGGGCAGCCGGCGGCCACTCCTCGGGGGCGGCTGAGCATCCTGGCCGGGGACTTCAACGCCACCCTCGACCACGCCCCGCTGCGCGACCTGATCGCCACCGGATACGTCGACGCCGCCGACGCGGCCGGCGCCGGGCTCGCCGGCACCTGGGGCCCGTACGACGGCGACCGGATCCCGCCGGTCACCATCGACCATGTGCTGGCCGACCGGCGCATCGCGGTCCGCTCGGTGGCCGTGTACGCGTTGCCCGGCAGCGACCATCGGGCCGTCCTCGCCGAGCTGCGGCTGCCCGCCGGCTGACGTGTTAACAGGGGCCCCCTCCTCTACCGGAGGCGTTAACAGGGGGCCCCTCCTTAAACGTGGGTCCGGGCGAGGCCGTAGGTGAGGGCGTCTACTAGGGCGTGCCAGGACGCCTCGACCACGTTCGGGTGGACGCCGACCGTGGTCCAGTCGCGGCCCGCGCCGGCCGTCTCCAGCAGCACCCGGGTCACCGCGCCGGTGCCGCTGCTGCCCTCCAGGATGCGGACCTTGTAGTCGGCCAGCTCGAAATCGCGCAGCTGCGGGTAGTGCCGGGCCAGCCCCGCCCGCAGCGCCTCGTCCAGGGCGTTGACCGGGCCGTTCCCCTCGGCGGTGGCGATCACCCGCTCCCCGCGTACCCGGATCTTGACGGTGGCCTCGGAGACCACCGCGCCGTCCTCGCGGTGCTCGACAATCACCCGGTACGACTCCAACGCGAACGGCCGGGGCACGGCTCGACCTGGCAGCTCGGAGCGGACGAGCAGCTCGAACGAGGCGTCGGCGGCCTCGAACGACCAACCGCCGGCCTCCAGCTCCTTGACCCGCTTGGTGACCGTGGACAGGGTCTCCGGATGGCCGGACAGGTCCAGGCCCAGCTCGCGTGCCTTGAGCTCGACGCTGGCCCGCCCGGCCATCTCGGTCACCAGGATCCGCATGTCGTTGCCCACCACCGACGGGTCCACGTGGTTGTAGAGCAACGGGTCGACCTTGATCGCGCTCGCGTGCAGCCCCGCCTTGTGGGCGAAGGCCGCGGCCCCGACGTAGGCCTGGTGGGTGTCGGGGGCGATGTTGGCGATCTCGGCGATGGCATGCGAGACCCGCACCAGCTGTTCCAGGCAGCCCTCCGGCAGGACGGGCAGCCCGAGCTTGAGCTGGAGGTTGGCGACGATCGCGAAGAGGTCGGCGTTGCCGGGGCGTTCGCCGTACCCGTTGGCGGTGCCCTGGAAGTGCCGCACCCCGGCCTCGACGGCGGCGATGGTGTTGGCCACGGCACAGGAGGTGTCGTTCTGGGCGTGCATGCCGAGTAGTTCCGGGGCCACGCCGGTGCGCGCGGTGACGTCCGTGATGGCGGCGGTGACCTGGGACGGCAGCATCCCGCCGTTGGTGTCGCAGAGCACGAACCGCTCGGCGCCCGCGGCCAGCGCCGTCTCCAGCACCGAGGCGGTGTACGACGGGTCGTGCCGGTAGCCGTCGAAGAAGTGCTCCCCGTCGACGAAGACCCGCCGCCCCTGCGCCACCAGGTGCCGCACCGTGTCGTGGATCATCGCCAGGTTCTCCGCCGCGGTGGTGCGCAGCGCCCGCTCGACGTGCCGGATGTCCGCCTTGGCGACCAGCGCCACGGCCGGGGTCTCGGCGTCGAGCAGCCCGCGCACCTGTGGGTCGGTCTCGACCGCGACCCCGGCTCTACGGGTGGCCCCGAAGGCGACCAGGAGCGCGTGCTTGAGCTGCAGTTCGGTACGGGCTCGCCGGAAGAACTCGGTGTCCTTGGGAACGGCCCCCGGCCAGCCGCCCTCGATGAAGCCGACCCCGAGGTCGTCGAGCAGGCGGGCCACCGCCAGCTTGTCGACCACCGAGTAGCTGAGCCCCTCGCGCTGGGCGCCGTCGCGCAGCGTCGTGTCGTACACCTGGAAGGTCATGAGAGTCCTCTTCTCGAGCCGTGAGGGGAACAACAAAAAGACCCCCCGCGGATGCGGGAGGTCTGCGCGCTCGGCGAGAGGGAAGCCGGCGCGCTAGCTGCAAATGATCAGGGAGTTGCTGGTCACGATCCGTACTCTGCCACCCCGACCTCGGATATGGGAGGAGCAATCCACATGCCGGGACGATGACGGAGGGTGGCATTACCTGATCAAGGAACGGAGCCGGGGCAGAACGCGCCACTGGTGATCGACTTCACAAGTCATCCGGGCAGCGACAAGCGAAAACAAGGCTTCAGGTTAATCTGGAACCGATCCAGTTACCGGCCTCGCGCCGTTGACAAGCCGCTCTCAAGGAGGACCTGTGCTCACTGTCGGTGACCGCTTCCCCGAGTACGAACTCACCGCCTGCGTGTCGCTGGACGCCGAGAAGGCGTTCGAGACGATCGACCACAAGTCCCACCAGGGCAAGTGGCGGGTGGTCTTCTTCTGGCCGAAGGACTTCACCTTCATCTGCCCCACCGAGATCGCCGAGTTCGGCCGCCTCAACGGCGAGTTCGCCGACCGGGACGCCCAGGTCCTCGGCGTCTCCGTCGACAACGAGTTCGTCCACTACGCGTGGCGCAAGGACCACCCGGACCTGCGCGAGCTGCCCTTCCCGATGCTCAGCGACATCAAGCGTGAGCTGACCGCCGCCTGCGGCGTGCTCGGCGAGGACGGCGTCGCCCAGCGGGCCACCTTCATCGTCGACCCGAACAACGAGATCCAGTTCGCGATGGTGACCGCCGGCTCGGTCGGCCGGAACGTCTCCGAGGTGCTGCGGGTGCTGGACGCGCTGCAGACCGACGAGCTCTGCCCGTGCAACTGGAACAAGGGCGGCGCGACCCTGGACGCCACCACGCTGCTCGCCGGCACCGGGGCCTGACAATGGGCCTGGACGCGGTCAAGGCGGCGCTGCCCGAGTACGCCAAGGACATCAAGCTCAACCTCGGCTCCACCATCGCCACCTCGACGCTCAAGCCGGAGCAGGCCTGGGGCACCGCCCTGGCCTGCGCGGTGGCGGCCCGCAACCCGGTGGTGCTGAAGGAGATCGCCGCCGAGGCGGCCGGTCACCTCACGCCGGAGGCGGTCGAGGCGGCCAAGGGCGCGGCCACGATCATGGCGATGAACAACGTCTACTACCGGGCCAAGCACCTGATCGGCGACGAGCAGTACGCCTCGCTGCCGGCCCGGCTGCGGATGCAGATCATCGCCAGGCCGGGGGTGGAGAAGGGCGACTTCGAGCTCTGGTGCCTCGCCGTCTCGGCGATCACCGGCTGCGGTGTCTGCCTGGAGTCGCACGAGAAGACCCTGCGCGCCGCCGGGTTCAGCCGGGATCAGGTGCACGAGGGGCTGCGGATCGCGGCCGTCGTGCACGCCGCCGCGGTGGCCCTCGACGCGGAGGCCGCGCTGGCCTGAACCGCCGGTGTAGCGATCCCCACAACCGGGTACGAAGGGTCCGACAGGGCACATCCCCCGAAGAAGTCGAGAAAGGGAGTGGACGCGATGGAGCGGCTCGACCCTCGAACGACCCCCGGGACGCCCGCGGGGCGCTTCGACCCGTGGCGCTACCGGGACGATGCCGGGGTGACCGGCATCGACCTGGTCGGCTACAAGGTGGAGGCGAGCGACGGCGGTATCGGCAAGGTGGACCAGGCCAGCCACGAGGTGAACTCCAGCTATCTGGTGGTCGACACCGGGCCGTGGATCTTCGGCAAGAAGGTCATGCTGCCGGCCGGCACCGTCAACCGCGTCGACCACGACGAACGGACGGTCCACGTCGACCGGAGCAAGGACCAGATCAAGGCCGCGCCCGAGTACGACGTGTCCACCGACACGGATCCGGCGTACCGGGAGCGGCTCGGCGGGTACTACGACGACACCTACTCGTCGCTCCCGCCGGGCACCGCCTGGTAACGGAGGCACCTGCACCTGACGGCCGGCGGGGCACATCTGTGCCCCGCCGGCCGTTACCGTGTCAGAGGTGGACGCCACGGACACCCCTCACCGGAACCCCTTCCCCGCCCTGTTCAACTTCCGCGACGTCGGCGGCCTGACCGGCCACGACGGACGGAAGGTGTGCTGCAGCCGGCTCTACCGCTCCGACTCGCTGCACCGAATCGACGAGACCGACCGGGCGGCGTTCACCGCCCTCGGCATCCGCACCGTCATCGACCTGCGCCGTCCCAGCGAGGTGGCCCGCGACGGCCGGGTGCCGGCCTACGACGGCCTCACCTACCGGCACATCCACCCTGAGCACGAGAACTGGGCCGACATCCCGTACGACCCCGAGGAGAGCCTGGCGCGCTGGCTCGCCGACCGGTACGCGGCCCTGGCCCAGACGGGCACCACCGGACTGGCCGAGGCGGTCGGGCTGATCGCGGACAGCGCCAACGCGCCGGTGGTGGTGCACTGCGTCGCCGGCAAGGACCGCACCGGCATCGTCTGCGCGCTCACCCTCGCCGTGCTCGGCGTAGCCGACGAGGACATCGCCGCCGACTACGCGTTGAGCACCGAGCCGTCCGCACGGTTCAGCGCGTGGGTCGCGGCCACCAGCCCGGCGGACGGGAAACTGCCGCAGCCGTTCCTCGCCTCCCCCGCCGAGGCGATGGCGCTCTTCCTCACCGAACTGCGCGCGGGGCACGGCTCCGTGGAGGGCTATCTGCGCCACGCCGGCGTGACCGACGGGCAGTTGGCCGCACTTCGCGACCACCTCCTCGACTGAGCCGCCGAGACGCATGGGGTCCCGGTAACGTGATCTCATGCGCCGCCTGCAGCGGCTCGCCGAGCGGACCCCGGCGGGGCGGGAACGCTACATCGATCTGCTCCGCGCCCTGGCGATCATGACGGTGGTGCTCGGCCACTGGGCCATTGCCGTCATCGGCCACGACCCCGCCGGCCGTCCCACCGGCCACTCGGCGCTCGCCGACATGCCCTGGGCGTACCCGATCACCTGGGTGGTGCAGGTGATACCGGTCTTCTTCCTCGTCGGCGGCTTCGCCAACGCGGCGTCGCTGACCAGCCAGTTGCGGCACGGCGGAACCGTCACCGGGTGGCTGCTGGACCGCAGCGCACGCCTGGTCCCGCCCACCACGGTGTTGCTGGTGGTGCTCGCCGGCACCGCCCTGGCGGGCTGGCTGCACGGCACCGATCCGGTGGACATCCGGATCGTGGTCTGGTTCGCCACCATCCCACTGTGGTTCCTCGGCGCCTACCTCGTCGTGGTTCCGCTGGCCCCGGCGATGTACGCGCTGCACCGCCGGTTCGGCCTCACGGTGGCGGTGGCGCTGGTCCCGCTCGTGGCGCTCGGTGACGTGGCTCAGCTGACTGGGCGGGACATCCTGGCACAGGGGAACTACGTGCTGGGCTGGCTGGCTATCCACCAGCTCGGCTTCGCCTGGTACGACACCCGGCTCCGGCCCGACGACGCCCCACAGCGCCGGGGGCTGTGGACACGCCGGCTGCCGATGACCCGTCGAGCGGCCCTGGCGTTCCTCGGCGGCGGGCTCGCGGCGCTGGCGCTGCTGACCCTGCTCGGCCCGTACCCCGTGGCCATGCTCGCGGTGCCCGGTGAGCGGCTGAACAACTCCTCCCCACCCACCGTGGCGCTGCTCGCCGCCGCCACCGCCCAACTCGGGTTGATCCTGCTGCTGCGGGGCCGGGCGGAGCGGTGGCTGCGCCGGCGGCGCCCCTGGCAGGCGGTGGTCGCGGTCAACTCAGTCGTCCTCACCATGTTTCTCTGGCACCTGACCGCGGCCGTGCTGCTGATCGCTCTCCTGGACACGCTGCACCGGCTGCCCACCCCGCCGGTGGCCTCCCTCGCCTGGTTCGCCTGGCGGGTGCCCTGGCTGCTCACGCTCAGCGTGGTGCTGACCGGGCTGGTCGCGATCTTCGGACCGGTCGAGGCCCGGTCCGGCCACCGACGGCCGCGGCGCCGGCCCAGGGCACGCGGCTGGGGGCTCGCCCGCGCGCTGCCCATGACGTTCGCCGTCACCGGCTTCGGCCTGCTGGTGCTGGGCGTGACGATCAACGTCCGCACGCCGGAGTCGGCCCCCGAGCCGCTCGGCGTGCCGGTCCCGGCGCTCATCGCCTATCTGGCCGGGGCCGGCACGCTAAGGTTTCTCAGGTCTGGGTCGGGAAGCCGAGGTTAACCCGCCGACGTAGCTCAGAGCACCCGCTGCACCCAGCCATGCCGGTCCTCGGCCCGGCCGCGCTGGATGTCGACCAACTGCTGCCGCAGGGCCATCGTGGAGCGTCCCGGCTCGCCACCGCCGATGAGGAACTCCCCGTCGGGGAAGCGCACCCCGCCGATCGGGGTGACGACGGCGGCGGTGCCGCAGGCGAACACCTCACGCAGCCGGCCGCTGGCCGCGTCCGCCTGCCAGTCGGCGAGGCTGATCGGCCGCTCCGCCACCCGGTGCCCGGACTCGGCGGCCAGGGTGAGGATCGCGTCCCGGGTGATACCCGGCAGGATGGTCCCGGTCAGTGGCGGGGTGACCAGCGTGTTGTCGTCATAGACGAAGAACACGTTCATGCCGCCCAACTCGTCGACGAAGCGCCGTTCCACCGCGTCCAGGAAGACCACCTGGTCGCAGCCCGCCTCGATCGCCTCGGCCTGCGCGGCCAGCGAGGCGGCGTAGTTGCCGCCGCACTTCGCCGCGCCGGTGCCACCCGGCGCCGCCCGGGTGTAGTCCGGCGAGACCCAGACGGTGACCGGCTTGACCCCACCGGCGAAGTATGCGCCGGCAGGGGAGGCGATGACCGCGTAAAGGTATTCGTTGGCCGGCCGGACGCCGAGGAAGACCTCGCTGGCGAACATGAACGGCCGCAGGTAGAGACTGCTGTCCTCGGGCTGCGGGACCCAGTCCTGGTCGATCTCGACGAGCCGGCGCAGCGACTCGACGAACGTTTCCGGCGGCAGCTCGGGCATCGCCAGCCGCCGGGCGGACGCGTTGAAGCGGGCCGCGTTCGCCTCCGGGCGGAACAGCGTCACGCCCCCCTCCGCGGTCCGGTACGCCTTCAGCCCCTCGAAGATCTCCTGCGCGTAGTGCAGGACGGCGGCGGCCGGGTCCATCGGGATCGGCGCGCGTGCCTCCACCCGTGCGTCGTACCAGCCCTTGCCGTCGGCGTACCGGATCGTCACCATGTGGTCGGTGAACACGCGACCGAACCCGGGATTCGCCAGCAGGGCGGCCCGGTCGGCGGCGGATACCGGCGCGGGATTCGGACGGGTCTCGAAATCGAGCTTGTCACCACCGCTCATTCGCGCTGACCTCCCTGCGGGTCTTTACGGCACGCGTCATCGCACGCCGACGTCACTGGTGCCAGAAACTTACCCCGAACGGTCGTTCAGCGGGTAGCGCCATCCAACGCATCGGAACATCCGATGGTGCTGCGGCGTTTCGGCGTCGGCGGCGAGCCCGGTCAGGCTACGGCGTAGCCGGCGAGCCGGTCGCCGACCTCGTCGGTGCGCAGCGGCGCCCCCGGCGTACGGCCGGCCAGCTCGGTGGCGACGGCGGCGGTGACCCGGGCGGCGGCGTCGGCGTGGCCGAGCTGGTCGAGCAGGAGCGCGGCGGAGAGCACCGCGGCGACCGGATCGGCGACACCCCGACCGGCGATGTCCGGCGCGGAGCCGTGCACCGGCTCGAACATCGACGGGTAACGCCCCTCAGGGTTGATGCAGCCGCTGGCCGCCAACCCGATGCCACCGGTCACCGCGGCGGCGATGTCGGTGAGGATGTCGCCGAAGAGGTTGTCGGTGACCACCACGTCGTACCGCTGCGGCTGCGTGACCAGGAACATCGCGGCGGCGTCGACGTGCTGGTATTCGGTGGCCACGTCGGGGTGCTCGGCGGCGACGGCCTCGAAGGTGCGGGCCCAGAGCGAGCCGGCGTGGGTCAGCACGTTGGTCTTGTGCACCAGGGTGACCTTGCGCCGCTCGCGGCGGCCGGCCCGGGCGAAGGCGTCCCGGATGACCCGCTCCACGCCGTGCCGGGTGTTCAAGCTCTCCTCGGTGGCCACCTCGGCCGGCGTGTCCCGGTGCAGCGAGCCACCGGCGCCGGCGTACAGGCCCTCCGTCCCCTCGCGGACCACGACCAGGTCGACCTCGCCCGGCTTCACGGTGGCCAGCGGCCCGGACACCCCCGGCCAGAGGCGCGACGGACGCAGGTTCACGTACTGGTCGAACGCGAAGCGGAGCTTGAGCAGCAGACCGCGCTCCAGCACCCCCGGCGGCACCGTCGGGTCGCCGACCGCACCGAGCAGGATGGCGTCGTGCCCGGCCAGCTCGTCGAGGACCGAGTCGGGCAGCACCTCGCCGGTGCGGTGGTAGCGGGCCGCGCCGAGGTCGTACTCGGTGGCGGTCACGCCGGGCAGCACCGCGTCGATGACCTTGCGGGCCTGCTCGACCACCTCGGGTCCGATCCCGTCTCCGGCCACCACCGCGATCCGTGCCACCTGCGCTCCTCACCTCGTCGTTTCGCGCAACGGTACGCCGCCGTCCCGCCCCCCGGTACACATCTTCCAGCATTCGGGATGGGCGAGATTCAGCAGGCTCTCAGGCTGCACCCATGCTGCGGTCAACTCCGCTGCCTAGGGTCGAAGAATGATCGACGAGCGGCGACGGACCCGGTGGATCGACCAGCCTTCCTTCCTCAGCCGGCCCGACCTGCGTCTCGGCGCCCGCAGCAACCGGCTCGGCCGGCCCGGCGCCGCCGCCGTCGACCGGATCAGCGTCCGGCACACCGTACGCACCTCGACCGCCGAGTACTCCTTCCTGCTCAACGCGCCCGCCTGGCTCGGCCGGCGAGGCGTTGGGGAGGCGCTGCGGGACGCGGTCGCCGAGCTGCGCGCCATCGACCTCACGTACGGGCCGAACCAACCGGACAGCCTGGTGTCGAAGTTGCGCCGGGGCGAGATCAGTCCCGGATCGTACCCACCGCTCGCCGACCTGGTGGAGCGCTGCGCCGCGATGCGAGCGGCGACCGACGGGTGGTTCGACGCCTGGGCGGTGCCGGGCGGCTTCGACCCGGGCGGCCTGCTCGGCGGCTGGGCCGTGGAGCGCGCCACGGCCCGGCTGCGCGCGGCCGGCGTCCACGACTACGCCGTGCTCAGCGGCGCTGACGTCACCGTACGCGGCTACGCGCCGCACGGCGGTCCGTGGCGGGTCGCCGTGCACCATCCGACGGACGCGCAGCGCGCACCGCTGATGCTGGAGATGACGGCCGGCGCGGTGGGCACCTCCGGGGTGACCGGACGCCAGGGACACGTGGTCGACCCGCACACCGGCGAACCGGCCGAGCAGCTCGTCGCCGCCACCGTGGTGGGCCCGGACCTCGCGGTGGCCGACGCCTACGCCACCGCCCTCTACGCCGCCGGACCGGTCGGGTTGGCCTGGTTCCGCGACGGCTCGGACTATCAGGTGCTCTGCGCCGACCGGCGACGCTGAATCACCCGCGCGGCCCGCGCCGCCCCGCCCTCGTTTCCGGGGCACGATCCGCGATCGGCCCCCACGGTCGCGGCAACAACCGTGGGAGCCGGTCAGCGACGAGTGCGCGTGGCTCGCGCAATCGAGGGGTGCGGGCCGGCAGGCCGGACGCCCGACCACGCCACCCGAAGACGGGCCGAAGTCTCAACTCAGCCAGTGACCGCACGAGTACGCTAGCGAATCGGCGCAACTCGACGCAAGAGTCTCCACAGCGGACTGTCTTCGCACCCGGATCCGCCATCCCTGGACCGACCTGCGGCGCGGCAGGGATGACGGACAGGTGCCGGAAATGGCACGCTGTCCGCCGTGAGTTTCGATCTGAGCGTGTGGGCCATGCCTGCCGGCGCCACACCCGAGCAGGTGCGGGCGGCGGTGCAGCGGTGCCGCGAGGGGTGGCACGGCCAGCAGCACCCCGACCCGAGGGTGGTCGGCTTCTACCGGGCGATCACCGCCGCGTATCCCGACCGTCCGACCGGTCCGGGCACCCCGTGGGAGGTCACCCCACTGCACGCGGCCAGCGACCACATCGAGCTGAACCTCGTGCCGACCTGCGAGGACCAGGTGCTGCTCGACATCGAGCGGCTGGCCGCCGAGCACGATTTGATGCTCTTCGACGCCCAGGACGGCACGGTCTATCCACCGCCGGCTCGCGTCGCTCCCTGACCGACCGCGGGCGGATACGACGAGGGGCCCGGCCTGCCGGCCGGGCCCCCGATCCGTCGGATGTGGACTACTCGTCGCGCAGGTCGGCCGCGCTGGCCGCGACCGCGCCGATCGACTCGGCGGCCGAGCTGAGCAGGTCGGCGCCGAGTGCCTGGTCAACGGTGAGCGTCATCAGCGTTTCGCCACCGGCCTCGCGACGGGCGACCTGCATGGCGGCGATGTTCACCCCCGCCGCGCCGAGCAGGGTGCCCACGGTGCCGACCACGCCCGGCCGGTCGGCGTAGCGCAGGAAGACCAGGATGCCCTCCGCGCCGATCTCGACGTCGAAACCGTCCACTTCGGTCAGCTTGAGGACGTCGCGGGCGCCGGCGTGAGTCACGGTGCCGGAGACGCTGACCGTCCGGCCGTCCGGCAGCGCGCCGCGTACGGTCACCAGGTTGGCGTGGTCGACCGTGTCCGCCTGGGTGGTCAGGGCCACCTCGACGCCACGCTCGGCGGCCAGGTGCGGCGCGTTGACGTAGGTGACCTGCTCCTCCACCACGGAGCTGAACAGCCCCTTGGTGGCGGCGAGCTTGAGCACCGACACGTCGTGCGTGACGATCTCGCCGCGCACCTCGACGGTGACGCTGGCGGCCACCCCGCCGGCCACCGCGGTGAAGGCCCGACCGAGCTTCTCGGCCAGCGGCAGCAGCGGTCGGACGTCCTCGGCGACCACGCCGCCGGCCTGCACGTTGACCGCGTCCGGCACGAACTCGCCCTGGAGCGCCAGCTTGACGCTCTTTGCCACGGCCAGGCCGGCCTTGTCCTGCGCCTCATGAGTGGAGGCGCCCAGGTGCGGGGTGGCCACCACGTTGTCGAAGGCGAACAGCGGCGAGGAGGTGCAGGGCTCCTTGGCGTAGACGTCGACGCCGGCACCGGCGACCCGACCCTCGGCGATCGCATCGGCCAGGGCCTGCTCATCGACCAGGCCGCCGCGCGCGGCGTTGACGATCCGGACGCCCGGCTTGACGATCGCCAGCTCCTTCTCGCCGATCAGGCCCACCGTCTCCGGCGTCTTGGGCAGGTGAATCGAGATGAAGTCGCTCTCCCGCAGCAGCTCCTCCAGCCCGACCAGGCGGACGCCGAGCTGCGCGGCGCGGGCCGGCTGGATGTAGGGGTCGTACGCGATCAGCCGGGTGCCGAAGGCGGCGATGCGCTGCGCGAACAGCACACCGATGCGGCCGAGGCCGACCACGCCGACGGTCTTGCCCTGGAGCTCCACGCCGGTGTACTTGGACCGCTTCCACTCGCCCGCCTTGAGCGCGGCGCTGGCGCTGGCCGTGTTGCGGGCCACGGCGAGCAGCAGCGCGACGGCCTGCTCGGCGGCGGAGACGATGTTGGAGGTGGGCGCGTTGACGACCATGACGCCACGCGCGGTGGCGGCCGGCACCTCGACGTTGTCCAGACCGACGCCGGCGCGCGCGACGACCTTCAGGCGCGGCGCGGCGGCGATCGCCTCGGCGTCGATCTGGGTGGCGCTGCGTACGATCACCGCGTCGGCCTCGGAGAGCGCGGAGAGCAGGGCCGGACGATCGGTGCCATCGACGTGACGCACGTCGAAGTCGTGCGCGAGCACCTCGATGGCGGCGGGGGCGAGTTCTTCGGCGATCAGTACGACAGGATTCATCGGTCCTCGTAGACGCTCGTATGTGGTCGGCCTTCGGCGACGGGACGCCGCGCTGCGCCCCACGCTGGTCGGTGCCATGGCCGTCAGTGCCGGATTACGCACCTAGGAGGATCGTAGGGGGCCGTCCCGGCAGCGTGTCCCAGAGTGCGTGGTGAGTGCCCTCACACACGATCGAACCGGGGACCAGGCAAGATCCGCGCACGTTCGGGGAAGTTGCTGCCTCCCGGCGTCGGGAGACAGCAACTTCCCCGAAGTTGTGCGCCTCAGGCGGCGGGCGTCAGGCGGTTTCGGTGATGGGGCGGTCGACCCAGCTCATCATGGCGCGCAGCTTCTGCCCGGTCTCCTCGATCGGGTGCGCCGCGCCCTCGGCCCGCCACTTGACGAAGTTCGGCCGGCCGGCCTCGTCCTCGGCCACCCACTCGCGGGCGAACTCACCCGACTGGATCTCGCCGAGAATCTTGCGCATCTCCTCCTTGACGCGGGAGTCGATGACCCGGGGGCCGCGGGAGAGGTCACCGTACTCGGCGGTGTCCGAGATGCTGTAGCGCATCCGGGCGATGCCGCCCTCGTACATCAGGTCGACGATGAGCTTCAGCTCGTGCAGGCACTCGAAGTAGGCCACCTCGGGGGCGTAGCCGGCCTCGGTGAGCACCTCGAAGCCGGTCTGCACCAGCGCGGCGGCACCGCCGCAGAGCACCGCCTGCTCGCCGAAGAGGTCGGTCTCGGTCTCCTCGGTGAACGTGGTCTTGATCGCGCCGGCCCGGGTGCCGCCGATCGCCTTCGCGTACGCCAGGGCCAGGCCGAAGGCGTTGCCGCTGGCGTCCTGCTCCACGGCGACCAGGCAGGGCACGCCCTTGCCGTCGACGTACTGGCGGCGGACCAGGTGGCCCGGCCCCTTCGGGGCCACCATCGCCACGTCCACGTCGGCCGGGGGCTTGATCAGGCCGTACCGGATGTTGAAGCCGTGGCCGAAGAAGAGCGCCTTGCCGGCGGTCAGGTTGGGCGCGATCGACTCCGCGTACAGGGCGCGCTGAGCGGTGTCCGGCGCCAGGATCATGATGACGTCGGCCTCGGCCGCCGCCTCGGCCGGCGTGAGCACGCGCAGGCCCTGCTCCTCGGCCTTCGGCCGGCTCTTGGAGCCGGCGGGCAGGCCGATCACCACGTCGACGCCGGAGTCGCGCAGCGACAGCGCGTGGGCGTGGCCCTGGCTGCCGTACCCGATCACGGCGACCTTGCGGCCCTGGATCAGGCCCAGGTCGGCGTCGTCGTCGTAGTACACCTCAACGCTCATGACTTCCCTTTCGTACGGCGGTGCCCGTCGGCCCGTCGTGGACTCGTGCGGTGGTTGCGGCGGCGCGTGGGACGCCGGGTCAGGTGGGTCAGGCGGCGCGCAACGAGGGGCCGGCGGTGATCGCGCGCGAGCCGCGCCCGATCGCCACCGTGCCCGACTGCACCATCTCCTTGATGCCGAACGGCTCGAGGTCGCGCAGCAGCGCGTCGAGCTTGTCGGGGGTGCCGGTCGCCTCGATGGTCAGGGTGTCCGGGCCGACGTCGACCACCCGGGCGCGGAACAGGTTCACCGTCTCCAGCACCTGGGCACGGGCGTTACGCTCCGCGCGGACCTTGACCAGCAGCAGCTCCCGGGCCACCGAGACCTGCGGGTCCAGCTCGACGATCTTGAGTACGTTGACCAGCTTGTTGAGCTGCTTGGTCACCTGCTCCAGCGGGGACGACTCGGCGTTGACCACGATGGTGATCCGGGAGACGTCCGGGTTCTCGGTCTCTCCCACCGCGAGGCTGTCGATGTTGAAGCTGCGCCGGGAGAACAGACCGGAGACCCGGGCCAGAACACCCGGCTTGTTCTCCACCAGCACGGACAGGGTGTGCAGGTTCATTTAGAGTTCGTCCTCGTCGAAGGCGGGGCGGACGCCCCGGGCGAACATGATCTCGTCGTTGCTGGTGCCGGCGGCGACCATCGGCCAGACCATGGCGTCCTTGCCGACCACGAAGTCGACGACCACCGGGGCGTCGTTGATCGCCATGGCCGCCTCGATGGTCCGGTCCACGTCGGCGGCGTTCTCGCAGCGCAGGCCGACACAGCCGAGCGCCTCGGCGAGCTTGACGAAATCCGGGATGCGGTGCTTGTGGGTGCCCAGCTCGGTGTTGGAGTAGCGCTCCCCGTAGAACAGGGTCTGCCACTGCCGGACCATGCCCAGGTTGCCGTTGTTGATCACGGCGACCTTGATCGGGACGCCCTCCAGCGCGCAGGTGGCCAGTTCCTGGTTGGTCATCTGGAAGCAACCGTCGCCGTCCACCGCCCAGACCGTGGTGCCCGGCTTGCCGACCTTGGCGCCCATCGCCGCCGGGACGGCGTAGCCCATCGTGCCGAGGCCGCCGGAGTTGAGCCAGGTGTGGGGCTTCTCGTACGAGATGAACTGGCTGGCCCACATCTGGTGCTGGCCGACGCCCGCCACGTAGATCGTGTCCGGGCCGGCGATCTCGCCCAGCCGCTTGATCACGTACTGCGGGGAGAGGGTGCCGTCGGCCGGCTCCTCGTAGCCCAGCGGGTAGCGCCGGCGCAGGTCGTCGAGCTGAGCCCACCAGTCGCCGAGATCGACGGCCGGCCGGGCCGCCCGCTCGGCGGTGACCGCGGCGATCAGCTCGTCGATCACGTGCCGGGCGTCGCCGACGATCGGGACGTCCACGTGCCGATTCTTCCCGATCTCGGCGGGGTCGATGTCGGCGTGCACGATGGCCGCGTCCGGCGCGAACGAGTCCAGCTTGCCGGTGACCCGGTCGTCGAAGCGGGCCCCGAGCGCCACGATCAGGTCGGCCTTCTGCAGGCCGTAGACCGCGGCGACGGTGCCGTGCATGCCGGGCATGCCCAGGTGCTGCCGGTGCGAGTCGGGGAACGCGCCGAGCGCCATCAGGGTGGTGACCACCGGGATGTCGGTCTGCTCGGCCAGCCGACGCAGGCCCTCGGTGGCACCGGCCTTGAGCACGCCGCCGCCGACGTAGAGCACCGGTCGGCGGGCGTTGGTCATCAGCCGGGCCGCCTCGCGGATCTGCTTGCCGTGCGGGTGCAGGGTCGGCCGGTAGCCGGGCAGTTCGAGGGTGGGCGGCCAGGCGAAGGTGGTCTGCGCCTGCAGGACGTCCTTGGGGATGTCCACCAGGACCGGGCCCGGCCGGCCCGTCGCGGCCAGGTGGAACGCCTCGGCCAGCACCCGCGGGATCTCCTCGGCGGTCTGCACCAGGAAGTTGTGCTTGGTGATCGGCAGGGTGATGCCCTGGATGTCCGCCTCCTGGAAGGCGTCCGTGCCGATCGCCGGCCGCGCGACCTGACCGGTGATCGCCACGATCGGCACCGAATCCATGTACGCGTCGGCGATCGGGGTGACCAGGTTGGTCGCGCCCGGACCGGAGGTGGCCATGCAGACACCGACCTTGCCGGTGGCCTGGGCGTAGCCGGTGGCGGCGTGCCCGGCACCCTGCTCGTGGCGGACCAGGATGTGTCGGACGCTGGAGTCGTAGAGCGGGTCGTAGGCGGGCAGGATCGCGCCGCCGGGGATGCCGAAGACGACATCGACACCGAGCGCCTCGAGCGACCGCACCAGCGAGCCGGCGCCGGAGACCGGCGCGGGGCCGGGCTGCCGCGCGGCCGGGGCGGCCCCGTTGCGGGCGGTGGAGGCGTGGTCGGCGACGCCGGCCGACTCGGCGCCCGGGCGGGCTCGCCGGGCGGAGTTGGCGAGGGTCTCTGGCGTAGGTCTCGTCATGGCGGTTCAGGCCTTCGGCTGGAGTGGGTGATGCGCTTCTCAGGATGGAACGCGAGCGTCCCGGTGGTGGTCCGATGGCAACAAAAACGGCCCACGTGCAGATGCACGGGGCCAGCGCACTCTCGATCAGCAGAGAGTGCGCTCAGGTAAGTACTCGCAGAGACCGGTTCGACGACATGCGGCTAAGCCTGACGCATCTCACGCGCTGAGTCAACTGATCCCACATTTTGGTTAACGGGCGTCGGCCGGCTACCCCGCGGCGCACCCGCGACGTCCGGCTCCACCGGCGCGGTTCCCTCCCTGGAGAGACGCGGCGCGGGCACCGGCGACGCCGAGGTGGGACGCGCGCCCGGCGAGGTGGCCGCCTCCAACATCGCCTCCAGGTGCTCGGCCGGCACCCCCCAGCCGAACAGCGCACCCTGCCCGAACCGGCACCCGGCGGCGACCACCGCAGCCAGCTCGGTGGGGTTGGTGACGCCCTCGGCGATCACCTCCAGGCCGAACTGGTGGCCGAGGCGCATGACGATGTCCACCATCGGGGCGAACGCCGGGCCGTCCCGACCGACCGGGCGCACCGGCTCGTGCTCGGCGACCAGACTGTGGTCAATCTTGAGGATGTCGATCGGCAGCCGGCGCAGCTGCCCCAGCGACGAGTAGCCCGCGCCGAAATCGTCCAGCGCGATCCGCACGCCGGTGAGCCGCAGCGCGGCCAGCCGTCGGATCAGCTCGTCCAGGTCGATGGCGACCGCGTGCTCGGTCACCTCCAGCACCAGCCGCTGCGGCGGTACGTGGTGGGCGCGCAGCGCGTCGGCGACCTGGACCACGTACTCCGGGGCGTGCAGCTCCCGCGGCGAGACGTTCACCGACACCCAGACGTCGTGCCCGTCGGCCAGCCAACGGGAGAGCTGGTAGCAGGCCTGGTGCAGCACCCAGGCGCCCAGCTTCGAGATCATCCCGCACTCCTCGGCGAGGGGGATGAACTCGTCCGGACGGACGTTGCCCAGCTTGGGATGGTGCCAGCGGAGCAGCGCCTCGGCGCCGACCGGGCGGACCGACGGCAGCGACGCCACCGGCTGGAAGGCCAGCCGCAGCTCGTCGCGCTCGATCGCGCCGCGCAGCTCGTGCTCCAGCAAGGTGCGCCGGCGCAGCAGCTGGTCGTACGTGGCGTCGTAGCGCTCGATCCGGTTCTTGCCCCGCTGCTTGGCGTAGCGCAGCGCCAGGTCGGCGTTGCGCAGCAGCAGCGCGACGTCGGTCTCGCCGTGGTTGCCGGCCACCCCGATACTGACCGAGAGGAAGACCGGCCCGTCCGCCTCCTCGTACGGGCGGCCGAGCACCCCGAGCAGCCGTTCCGCGACCGGCCCGGCGTCGTTCGCGCCGTGCATCAGCACCGCGAACTCGTCACCGCCGAGCCGGGCGGCCAGGTCACCCGGGCGCAGGTTGCCGCACAGCCGCTGACCGACCTCGACCAGCACCGCGTCGCCGACGTCGTGCCCCCGCATGTCGTTGACGTTCTTGAAGCCGTCCAGGTCGAGCCCGAGCAGAACGCACGGCACGCCGGCCTCGGCGCAGCGGTGCAGCGCGCGCAGCAGCCCGCGCCGGTTGGCCAGGCCGGTGAGCGGGTCGGTGTGTGCCAGCTCGCGGAAGTGCGCCTCCCGGGCGGCCAGCCGGCCGGCGTAACCCCGGACGTCGTTGAGCGCCAGATACTGCCGGGCCACCAGGGCGAAGCCCTCGACACTGCCCGCGACGATGCCGAAGGCGTCGAACCTGCCGCCCTGGCTCAGGTGGTACATCGCCGAGGCGGCCATCGCGAACATCGGCACGAAGGCGTACTCGCCGTCGCTGCTGATGAGGTCGACGTCGACCTGCCCGGGCAGGTCGACCCGGTGCGCCGCCGCGGTGGTGGCCAGCAGGCCCGCGGCCAGCACCGCGGCGCCGGCGAGGGCCAGCACCGGGCCGGCCTGACAGAGCCCGGCGGACAGGCCCAGCCCGCCGCCGGTCACCCCGGTCATTCCGGCGCCGAGCAGGGCGAACCGCCCGCGCGGCGGAGCCACCCGCACCACCATGATCAGGATCAGCCCGGCGGTGAGCGCCGCGCTCAGCGTGGCCAGCACGACGGGTACGCAGGCCACCGGGGTGAGCGGGCCGAGCAGCCGGGTCGGCTCGCTGAACACCACCCAGCCGACGAACCAGAGCGCGCTGCCCATGATCACACCGTCGAGCAGCAACCGGGCGGTGCCGGCCCGGGTGGTCGCCGCGCCGGGCAGGCGGAGCAGGGCGGCGCCGAGTATGAGCCCGCTGAGCGTGCCGCCCACCGAGACGAGCGTCGCCCAGCCGGTGCGCTGCCCCTGCCGGTGGGCCCAGTGATCCCCGGTGGCCAGCACGGCGGTGACCCCGACGAGGAGGCTGAACAGCGCGATCCCGGCGGCCACGGCGAGCAGCACGTGGGTCCGCCGGTGCGGCCCGACCCGGCGACGGGCCGAGGCGGCGAGCAGCGCGGTGGCGCCGGCTGCGGCGAGCCCGCTCAGGGCCGCGACGGCGACCACGCCCGGGGACGAATGCACGACCTCAACTCTGCCGGATGGGCGCACCCCGAGGGGTACCGGGTGTGCAACTGTTGGGACACGGCCCGCGCGCACACGGGGCCGGTCGGGCGGCGGTGCCACACTGGTAGTCATGCCTGAGCTGCGGTCGAGAACCTCCACCCACGGTAGGACGATGGCCGGCGCCCGCGCCCTGTGGCGGGCCACCGGGATGACCGACGACGACTTCGGCAAGCCGATCGTCGCCATCGCCAACAGCTTCACCCAGTTCGTGCCCGGCCACGTACACCTCAAGGACCTCGGCGGCCTGGTCGCCGACGCGGTGGCCGAGGCCGGCGGAGTGGGTCGGGAGTTCAACACCATCGCGGTGGACGACGGCATCGCCATGGGCCACGGCGGCATGCTCTACTCGCTGCCCAGCCGGGAGCTGATCGCCGACGCCGTCGAATACATGGTCAACGCGCACTGCGCCGACGTCCTGGTCTGCATCTCCAACTGCGACAAGATCACTCCGGGCATGCTGCTGGCCGCGCTGCGGCTCAACATCCCGACCGTCTTCGTCTCCGGCGGCCCGATGGAGGCCGGCAAGACGGTGGCGATCGAAGGGATCGTGCACTCCAAGATCGACCTGATCGACGCGATGATCGCCTCGTCCAACGAGGCGGTCACCGACGACCAGCTCGGCGAGATCGAGCGCTCGGCCTGCCCCACGTGCGGCTCCTGCTCGGGCATGTTCACCGCCAACTCGATGAACTGCCTCACCGAGGCGATCGGGCTGGCGCTGCCCGGCAACGGATCGACGCTGGCCACCCACGCCGCGCGCCGGTCGCTCTTCGTCGAGGCCGGCCGCACCGCCGTGGAGATCGCGCGGCGTTGGTACGACGCCGACGACGCCTCGGTGCTGCCCCGCTCGATCGCCAACCGGGCCGCCTTCGAGAACGCCGTCGCGCTCGACGTGGCGATGGGCGGCTCGACCAACACCGTGCTGCACCTGCTCGCCGCCGCCCGGGAGGCGGAGCTGGACTTCGGCGTCGCCGACATCGACGCCATCTCCCGGCGGGTGCCGTGCCTGGCCAAGGTCGCCCCGAACTCGCCGAACTACCACATGGAGGACGTGCACCGGGCCGGCGGCATCCCGGCCATCCTCGGCGAGCTGGACCGCGCCGGTCTGCTCCACCGGGACGTGCACGCGGTGCACTCCCCCAGCCTGGCCCAGTGGCTCGCCGACTGGGACGTGCGGGGCGGCTCGGCCACGCCAGCGGCCGTCGAGCTGTTCCACGCCGCGCCGGGCGGAGTGCGCACCACCGAACCGTTTTCCACCACCAACCGCTGGTCCTCACTGGACACCGACGCGGCCGGCGGCTGCATCCGGGACCGGGAGCACGCATACAGCGCCGACGGCGGGCTGGCCATCCTGCACGGCAACCTGGCGCCGGACGGCTGCGTGGTCAAGACCGCCGGGGTGCCCGAGGAGTGCCTGACCTTCCGCGGGCCGGCGAAGGTCTACGAATCGCAGGACGACGCGGTCTCGGCGATCCTGGCCAAGGAGGTCGTCGCCGGGGACGTGGTGGTGATCCGGTACGAGGGCCCGAAGGGCGGCCCCGGCATGCAGGAGATGCTCTACCCCACCTCGTTCCTCAAGGGCCGTGGGCTGGGCCGCTCGTGCGCCCTGCTCACCGACGGGCGGTTCTCCGGCGGCACCTCCGGCCTGTCCATCGGCCACGTCTCCCCCGAGGCGGCCTCCGGGGGGCTGATCGCCCTGGTCGAGCCGGGTGACGAGATCGTCATCGACATCCCAAGCCGGTCGATCGAGCTGAACGTGCCCGACGACGAGCTCCAGGCCCGCCGGGTCGCGCAGGAGAAGCGGGACCGCCCATACACCCCGACCGACCGGCAGCGACCGGTCTCCGCAGCCCTGCGCGCGTACGCCTCGATGGCCACCTCGGCCAGCGACGGCGCCTACCGCCGCGTACCCGAGTGAAAGGAGGGGCCCCCTGTTAACGCCTACGGCATAGCAGGGGCCCCCTCTTAACGCCTGACCCCCGGTAGGGTCGCGCGGCGTGGAGACGACCATGAGCTACGCGCGACGGATCCGGCCGGTCATCGACCGGGTGTACGTGGGTGCCCGCTGGGCGGCCCGGGCGAGGTTGGAGACGTTCTACGCCGAGCGGGGCGCGGACCTCGGCGCCGAGAGCAGCTTCTTCTCCGGCCTGCTGGCCCGGCCGATGCCGGCCGACGCGCTCGCCGACGGGCTGGTCTACACCGACGGCGACATGAGCGCGGAGCTGGCCCAGGGCGTGCTGACGGTGGACGCCGAGGGCACCTGGCACCTCACCGAGCTGGGCCGGGAGTTGGCGCTGTTCGCACAGCGGGCGACCGGCGAGGCCGCCGAGGAGCTCTGGTCCTCCGGACCTCCGATGCTTCCCGGCCTGGCGTCGGTGCCCCGGCTGGCCGAACTGGTCGGCCGGGTGCTGACGCACGGCATGGTTACCGGCGGGCCCGCGTTCCACGCCATGACCCCGGCGTACGAGCCGGCCGACGCCTCCCCGGCGATGCTGCTCACCACCCGGCTCGGCTCGCTGCGCCACCACCGGGCCGACGCGCACCGGGCCGCGTGGCGGGCCGCCGGGCTGACCGCCGAGCAGATCACGGCGCTGCCCGACGGGCCGCAACGCGTTGCGATCGAGGCCGAGACCGACCGACTCGACGCGCCCGCGTACGCGGTGCTCACCGAAAATGAGCGGGAGGAACTGCTCGCCGGCATGGGTGCCCTGCCAGGTTAGGGCCGGCGGGCAGCGGGCCGGTCAGGGTCCAGCACGCCGGACCCGGTACGTCACATGCGTGGCCTCCGGGGTGTCCGCGGTGTCCAGGTGTGCCAGCTCCGGGCCGGCACCGTCGAACAGGGCGGTGCCGGACCCCAGCAGGAGCGGGACGATGTGCAGCCGTAGGCGATCGACCAGACCGGATCGCAGCGCCTGCTGGATGATCGACGCGCCGCCCATCACGTGGACCCGCTTGTCGCCGGCCACGGTCGAGGCCGCTTCGATCGCGGCGGCGACTCCGCCCGTCACGAACGTGAACGTGGTGTTGCCCTTGCGCACCACCTCGTGCGGTCGGTGGGTCACGACGAAGACCGGCATCCGATAGAAGCCGTCGTCGCCCCAGCCGCCGGTCGCCTCGTACACCGACCGGCTCGTCACGACGGCGCCGGACGCGGCGAACGTCGCCTCGCTCAGCCGCCGTCCCTCGTCGTGCTCAAGCCACGCGTGCAACCGCTCGCCGCCCCTGCCGAAGCCGGGCCACCGGTCCAGGTCGGGCCCGGTCACGAACCCGTCCACCGACATCGAGATGTCAACCTCAACAACTGCCATGACCGGGTAGACGCACTCCGGCCGGAACGTCATCGACGATCTGGCCGGCTTTCTTCGTCGGTAGAGGTATGAACGTTGCTGTGGACGCCACGAGGTTCGCGGAGCTGACCCGCCGGCACCGCCGCGAACTGCGGGCCTACTGCTATCGGATGCTCGGGTCGCTCGACGCGGCTGAGGATCACGTGCAGGAGGTGTTCCTGCGCGCGTGGCGGTCCAGGGACGCGTTCGAAGGGCGTTCCAGCGCCCGAACCTGGCTGTACCGAATCGCCACGAACGCCTGTCTGGACACCCTGCGGCGCACCACCCCGCCGCCACAGCCGTACCCGGATCAGCTGCTGGACGAGCGCCCCGGCCCGGAGACGGTGGCGGTCGGCCGAGAGACGATCTCCCTGGCGTTCCTCGCCGCGATCCAGCTGCTGCCTGCCCGCCAGCGGGCCGTGCTCATCCTGCGCGACGTGTTGTCCTGGTCGACGAACGAGGCAGCCGAGCTGCTCGACACGAGCGTGCCGGCGGTCAACAGCGCTCTGCAGCGGGCCCGGGCGACGCTGCGCGGGCGGTGGCCGGGCGGTCGCCTGGAATGGTCGCCGGCGGGCGTTCCCGACCCGGCGCAGCGCGAGCTGTTGGCGCGGTACATTGACGCGCACGAGCGGGCGGACCCGCAAGCCCTGGTCGACCTGCTTTGCGAGGACATCCGGCTGACCATCGAGCCGGGCATCGGCGAGTGGACCGGCAAGGCCGCTGTCGGCCGGGCGTTGCGCCGGGACATGAACACCCCGGGCCAGTGGCGGATGCTGCCAACGGCCGCGAACGGCCAGCCGACGGTCGCCGCCTACGTGCGCGGTGCCGGCGACACCGAATTCCGCGCCTTCGCGCTGATCGTGCTGCGCCCGGTGGCGGGCCTCATCGCCGCCATGGACGTGTTCGAGACACCGGGCCTGTTCGCCGCCTTCGGCCTCCCGGCGCATCTGGGCGACCCAATTCAGCCTGGCGGGCCGAACTGACGGGCCACGACCTGGCCGACGGGCCGGAAGGCGCGGCGATCGAGGCCGAGAACGACCGACTCGACGCGCCCGCGTACGCGGTGCTCACCGACAACGAGCGGGAGGAGCTACTCGCCGGCCTGGGCGCGCCGCCGGGCTGAGCGAACGGAGAACCCTTGTCCCCAAGAGCGCCTCAAGGCAGTCAGGCATCTGACACAACGCCGCGTCGCATCGATTACCGCCCGTATCGGCAAGCTCAGGTTGAACGTCTGTCAACAAGAGACGCCAGACGGCCGCCCCAGCGTCCCGCGCGGCCATCGGCTGGTATGCGAAAGTTGAGTTACTCAGGCCATTTTCCACACGATTCGCCAGGTAGCTTCTCATCGACCAGCGCTATGAGGAGACTCTGTATGTCCGAGGAAACTTGGCTTGCCGCCCGTTTGATTCCTACGTCCGGCATCAACGGGGCCGAGGAACAGGAGCGCCGAGCGACCTCTGCCCTGCTTGCAGTGCTGAGTGCCGTGCGGGAGTTCGGGCGGGTCGTGACGCAATCGGTAGGGGCTCCGGCAGGGACTGTGCAAACCTACATCGAGGTGCCCTTCAAGCTCGGCGACCGGCAGGTGTTTCCAGACGGCTTGATCAGAGTGAGCCGCGGGCAGCGCCAGTGGACCGCACTGGTCGAGGTGAAGACGGGTAACAACACGCTGAAGACCGAGCAGCTTGAGGCGTACCTTGATGTGGCTCGCGACCAGGGCTTCGATGCTCTGATCACTATCTCGAACGAAATCGCCCCGGTCGCCGGTCAACATCCCACGCAGGTCGACAAACGCAAGCTGAAGAGGGTCGCCCTTCATCATCTCCCGTGGACCGAGATCCTCACGCACGCCGTCGTGCAGATGGAGTATCGGGGCGTGGCAGACCCCGATCAGGCGTGGATCCTGGGGGAGCTGATCCGGTACCTGGAGCACCCCCGGTCCGGCGCCCTGGAGTTCAGCGACATGGGAGCGGCATGGGTTCAGGTGCGAGACGCGGTCTCGGCGGGCACGCTTCGCGCCAGTGACAGTGGGGCGGCCGAGGTTGCTGGTCGCTTCGACGCTTTGATCCGCTACACCTGTCTGCGGCTCGGCAGGCACCTCGGCACTGAGGTGACGCCAGCCTTGAGTCGACGAGATCTCGCTGATCCTGGCGCACGCACTCAATCCCTGGTAAGCCAGCTCGCCTCGGCCGGAACCCTCGCCGGCGGCATAAAGATCCCCGGCTCGGTCGGCACCCTGCACGTGACAGCAGACCTGCGTGCGGGGCAGATCATCTGCCATGTGGACGTTGATGCTCCGCGCTCCGGCAAGCCGACCACCCGTGTCAACTGGCTCGTCCGCCAGCTCAAGGATGCGCCGGAGGCGACTCGCGTTGAAGCCTTTGCCATGCATGCTCGCGGAGGAGGTGCCGCTGAGCTACTTCGCAAGGTCAGGGAGGATTCATCGGTCTTGGTCACTGACCCGACACGAGAGCTCCGGGCTTTCCGCGTGGCCCGGTCCACGACCGCCGGCAGCAAGCGCGGCAGCGGCCGTGGCGCGTTCATCGATTCCGTACTCGATGCGGTTGACGACTTCTACGAGCAGATCATTCAACACCTCAAGCCGTGGATGCCGACGCCTCCACGTCTCCGCAGCCCTGAGGAAGTTCAACCAGCGGAACCCGTTCCGGCGAGCCTCATCTCCACCGCAATCTCATCTCAGGACAGCCCAGACCTGGGCACGCATCCGGAGTAGTCGCGGCGGCAGAGGTAGGCCGATCGCCGATCACCGTTCGACAGAGCACACCGACAGGTCAAACATCGGCTCCTCAATCGCCTTCAGCAGCGGCCGGGACGCTTCGTGTTCGGGCTTGACATGCCGGCCGAGCACCACGATCGCCACCGACGAGGCGCCGGCTGTCTTCAGCGCGTGGGCCAGCGACTGAGCCCGCGACCCGGTCGTCCAGGTGTCGTCGAGGACCAACGGCCGTACTGGGCCGACCCGGTCGGGAATCCGGACGGCGAACCAGTCGCGCTGGAAGTGCCGGACCTCGGGCCCGTAGCGGGGGTCCGGCACAGCGTCGAGCCAGGGCAGCCCAAGCCGGTCCTGGATCAGCTCCTGAAGCGCGTGCGGGCCGGCCTTTCCCCGGGTGCTGGGCACGGCGACGGCATGGGTCGGTGGTCCGCCAAGACGTCGGGACAGGCAGTCAATGTGTTCCCGGAGAAACAGGAGCAGCAGCGCGAGCAGGTTCCACTTCGCCTGCGCAGACGCCGGCGTCGACTTGTACGAACGCAGGTGGTGGTGATGCTGGCCCGTACGCCGCGAGTACGAAATCGGCACGACGACATCGGCGAGCACGCCCCGGGACTCGGTCTGGTGCTCCTGGCAGGGGTAACAGAGGGCGAACCCGGGAGAGCGCACGCCTCGGCAGACGGGGCAGATCCACGGCTCGGCGGGTAACGGGTTGCGCAGGTAGTTCCGCTGGGTTTCGACGTACTCCCGGATCCTGGTCCAGGGTTCAGAGGCTGGCGAACTCAGGGAAACCCTCCAGTTCGGCGACGGCCGGCACCCGCGCGAGGATGGCCTCCACGGCCTCCATCAGCTCCGCCGTGCCGTGGGCTACCTGGACCCCGGGCCGGTCGGCGAACGCGCGCGCCCAGTCGTGCCGCATCACCTGGCCAGTCAGGACCACAGGGCGGCCGTGCTGAAGGGCGAGCCGCGCCTGGATGCGGGCACCGCTGCGTTCGCCGGCCTCTACGACCACGGTTGCGGCAGAGTAACCGCTCATCACCGCGTTGCGCATCGGGAAACTCTGCTTCGTCGGGGCAGAGTCCGGCCAAAATTGGCTGATCACCAGCCCCACCTCGGCGATGTGCTCCTGAAGCGGGCGGTTGGCGGCCGGATAGTGACGGCGGATGCCAGTGCCGATGACTGCGACGGTGCGACCGCCCGCAGCGAGCGCCGCCTGGTGGGCCGCTGTGTCGATGCCCTTCGCGAGGCCGCTGACCACCGTCACGCCCCGGCGGGCCAGCGAGGTCGCCACCGAGCCTGCGATCTCCAGGCCTCGATCACTGGCCTCGCGGCTGCCGACCACGGCGATGGCGCGAGCATCGGGCCGCAGGTCGCCCCTGGTGAACAGCAGCGGCGGCATTTCCCGGATGTCGCGGAGCTGAGCCGGATAGTCGTCGTCGAAGAAGGCCAGCACCGTGACGCCCTCGGACTGCCACGCCGCGAGATCGTCGGCCGCGGCCTCGACGAGCGCGTCCACGCTGCGCTCGTCGGGGAGGAGGGTGTCCACCTGACCGACAACCCGCCCGAGCACCCGCAGCGCGCTGCCGTCCTCCTGGACGTCGTGCGCGACGTCAGACCAGTTCAGGTTGGGCTGGCGCAGCAGCGCGACCAGCGCCGCTCGCTCCGCCGTCGCCCGATCCATGGCCCCGATCGTAGTGGCCCTCCCCGGCCCGCCGTCCTGCTGGCCACGCCATGGCAGCGGAGTAACCCGACGAGCCTCGGACCTTTCCCACACCGGTCGAACATATGTTCCCTCAACTCGCACGTCAACCGTAGATGCGCAGGTCGGGAGCATCGGCGAGGATGTCGGAACCGGCGTCGTCGTGGCGGTGAACGGTGCAGCCGGCTCGGATGAACCGGAGCGTGACGGGCCGGCCGGCGTGTTCGGCGGCGAGCCGGAGCAGTGCGGGCACCGGGTCGGCGACCGGCTCTCGGGCCGGCGCGCCGGGCACTGGCAGCGGCTCGGCCGGGTCGGTCGGGACCAGCCAGGCCAGGTCGTCGGCCAGGTGGGTCAGGCAGTCGTCGAGCGCCGCCGCCAGGCTGGGCCGGGTGGGCAGGTCGTCCGGGTGCACCCGGGCGTCGCGTGACCGTACCTCCACCGCCCAGTAGCGGCTGTTCGGCAGGCGCGGGTGGTCGGCGTGCTGCCGCAGGTCGAGGAGACTGACGTGCAGCGCCAGGTCCAGGCCGACCACGAGCCGGATCAGCTCGGCCAACGGCGGCACGTCGGGCCGGACGGCGGTGACGATGAGCCGGCCGGCGGGGAGCCCGTGTCCGGCCCGGCGCACGTACTCCCCCACCGGGTCGGCTCCGGACCAGGGCAGGGTGACGTACCCGTCACGCAGGTCGCGTGGGATCGCGTGGCCGCCGTCCGCCTCCGCCAGGTCCTCCGGGCGTACGCCGAAGACACGCGCCCAGGCCCCTAGCCGGTAGCGTTCGGGGAGCTGGACCACCGACTGCTCGCCCGGGGCGGTGGCCACCTCGCGGGTGGCCTCCGGAGCACCGGCCTGCCAGGCCAGGTGCACCACCCGATGCCGGAGGTCGGTGAGGGTGACCAGCAGCGCCCGGTGTAGGCGGCGGGTGCCGCCGCAGGTGGCGCAGCGCAGCGCCGAGCGGCAGTCCGGGCAGGGACGACCGGGCGTCGGTCCGCCGAACCGAGACGGGTCGGGCGGCTCGACGACCCGGTGCAGGGTCAACCGGGTACGGCCACCCATCTTCAGCGCGGACCGGCCGGGCGACACGTCGACGGCGTGCCGCAGACCTGTGTGCCACCAGCGGCCGTCGCGCCACACCGCCTGGGCGCCGGGCCGGTCGGTACCGTCGGTCGGCTCGACCAGCTCGGCGAGGACCCGTCGCTCGATCCCACCCACCGGCCCGGCCGGTGACGGACACGGCCGAAGGGCCTGCGGCACCTCGCCAGGGCACCGCAGGTCGGGGTCGAGCAGCCGGGCCGGGGCGGTCAGCCCCCGGTCGGTGAGACCGGCCAGGGCCGCCGGCACGTCGGTACGGATCAACGCGGTCGCCAGGTCGGGGCTGCCGTCCACCGGGCCGTCCGGGACGGGCGAGCCGGGCACCTCGTAGCGGATCGTCCAGTGCCCTCGGTCGCCGTGCCAACGAACCGCCACGACCAGGTCGAGCAGGAGCAGGTCGGCCAGGCCGCAGAGCTGGCCGAGCCGAGCGGCCGGGTCCACCGGGGCCGGCAGGGCCGTCCCGCCCAGCCAGAGCCGCCACGGGCGGCGGGCCGCCTCGGCGAGGGCCTCCGCCGCCAGGGCGTACCGGTCGGCGGCGGGCAGCTCGGGCCGCCAGGCCGGTGGGAGGCGCACCAGCAGCGGTTCGGGGTCGAGCGCGGCGGCGACGGTGGCCGCGAGGTCGCGTACCCGGGGAGTCAGGTCGGCCACCCCGCCACCCGCCGGGTCCGGACGGGCGTCGAGGTCGGCGGGCGTCACCCGGTGGGAGGCGACCGCGCCGGTGTCCCGGTTGGCGACGGTGAGCAGGAGTTGCGCGCGGCGGCGGCCCCGCCAGTGGCAGCGCGGGCAGCCGGTGCCGGGGCACTCCGGGCAGGTGGTCACGTCGCTCATCGCGGGGGCCTCGGCGAGCAGGGCCCGTCGTGGTCGACCCGGCGCACGCAGCGGCGGCGGTCGGGCAGCGGCAGGTCGCAGAAGACCTGATGCCGTACGCACTGCTCGTCCTCGAGGCTGACGGTGATTCCGGTGGCGTCCACCTCGGTCAGGAAGCTCACCGAGCGGGCCAGCGTGCCGGCGAACCGGCGGGCGGCGGGCAGGTCGGCCGCGCTGAACGGCAGGTGCGCCACGAAGCGTTCGCTCATCGGGCACCTGCCAGCCGGCGCCGGGCGGCCTCGGTCTGCCAGTCCCGCAGGGCCGTCCTGATCCGGTCGGCTTCCGTGTGGGTGCGGGCCACCTCGGCGTAGAGGGCGGTCAGGTCGTCGGCGACCCGGTCGAGGAACTGCCGTACCTCGGCGGCGTCCACTCCCCGCCGGCCGCGCGGGGTAAAGAGCCGGTCGCGGACCTGCCAGGGCCGCAGCGGTCCGGCCGCCCTGCTCCGGTACGCGGTCCCGCGCGGCGTCCCACCGCCCGCCGTTGCGTCGCCCGGCGTCGGGTGGCTCGGCCGGACGGATTCCGCGTGGGATTCCCAAGATTTACCCGCTGCGCGGCAGCCAATTGCCGCAGCCCACCGAAGAAATGCGCGCACGAGGTCACCCACTCCTTTCCGAAGTTGTGATAACGAACCTGAACCCGCCGGTCAGGACGATGCGGGACGACGGCGCGGCGGTCGACGCGGGGCAAGCGGAGACCGCCGCACCAGGGCCATCCTGCGACCGGATCAGCAATGGTGCAACATTCTTCGGCCCCGTTTCTTGACTTATTTCTGCCTAACAGTTAGGCCTTCCAGAGAAGGTGTTCCGAATGTTGCAAAATTGGATGGAGGCGTGATCGTTGGCCGAAGACATAGGTTCGACGGTGCCGCGACGGCAGCTCGGCCGGGCGCTGCGGCAGTTGCGCACCGAGGCGGGGATCACCCTGGACGCGGCGGCCGAGGCGTTGGAATGCAGCCGGCAGAAGGTCTGGCGGATCGAGAGCGGCCTCGGGTCGGTGCGCGGGGTCGACGTCCGCGCGATGTGCCAGCTCTACGACACGAACCCGGAGCTGACCGGCGCGCTGGCCGCCCTGGCGACCGAGACAAAGGCGAAAGGCTGGTGGCACGCCTACGGCGACGCCATCCCGGAGTGGTTCGAGCTGTACGTAGGCCTGGAGTCAGCCGCTTCCCGACTCCGGTTTTACAAGAACACGCTGGTGCCGGGTCTACTTCAGACGAGGCGGTATGCCCTCGGCATCTATCGAGTCGACCAGCCGGAGATGAGCGAGGAAGACCGGGAGCTGGCGGTCGAGCTGCGGTTGCAGCGGCAGTCCCTGCTCACCCGCCGGTTGCCCCGCGCGCCACGGGTGCGGGTGACGCTTTGCGAGTCGGTGCTCCTGCGTCCGGTCGGTGATGCGTCCGTGATGGCCGAGCAGCTTCGGCACCTGCTGGAGGTGACCGACCTGCCGAATGTCTCCATCCGCATCTTGCCGCTGGCAGCCGGGCCGCACAGTGGCAACGTTGCCGGCGAGTTCGTGATGCTGGAATTTCCGCCCGGCAACCGGAGCACCCCGGAACCCCCCGTCGTCTACAGCGAGTCACTGACTGGCGGGCTTTACCTCGACCGGCCAACCGAGTTCACGGCCTACGAAAAGGTCTGGTCGAGCCTGGGGCGGCTTGCCTTCGATGAGGGACAATCGAGAAACGTGATCAACAAGATCCTTGGGGAGATTCATCATGGCTGACCTGACCGGTGCCCGATGGCGCAAGAGCACCCGCAGCTCTGGCAACGGTGGCGAGTGCGTCGAGGTTGCCGACAACCTGCCCGGCCTCGTCGCCGTACGCGACAGCAAAGACCCGGCGGGGCCGGTCCTCACCTTCACCCCCACCGCCTGGACCACCTTCACCCGCCAGGTCAAGGGCACGCGCTGATCAACAGCCCGGGTGTGGCGGGCACGAGGGCCGCCGCACCCGGCTCATCGACAGACCTCTCGGGGAGGTTCACCATGGCTGACCTGACCGGCGCCCGGTGGCGTAAGAGCACCCGCAGCGGCAGCAACGGCGGTGACTGCGTCGAGGTCGCCGACAACCTGCCCGGCCTCGTCGCCGTACGCGACAGCAAAGACCCGGAAGGTCCCGCCCTGGTCGTGGCGTCGCGCGCCTGGTCCGCCTTCATCGACCGGCTCAAGCAGGCCCACTGAGGCGAGCGCCAGGCGCGGGGCCAGTCTTAGCGACGCCTTACCTCGGGTGGGCCCTTCGCTAACCTGGCAATTCCGGCTACTTCTGAAGTAGTGTTGATGTCATGTCGATACCGTTGGAATCCGTGCCGTTCTCGGAACTGCTGCGCCAACCTGCGGAAACCATCGAGCGGCTGGCCCGCGCTCGCGCGGTGCGGCTGCGCCGCCGCGACGCCGCCGACCTGGTACTCATGTCCGCCGACCGGGCGGAAGCCGAGGGCGAGGTGGTGGACCTGACTGCCCGGCTGCTGGCCAGCGTCGTGCGCCGGGACCCGGCCCTGGTGCGTGAGGCGCTGCCCACCGTGCTGCCCTGGGTGCGATTCCTGCCGCCCGGAGACGTCGAGCAGATGGCCAGCGAGTTCGTTGCCACAGCGGAGGCCGCCGCAGCGGTGGGCAACACCGCAGCGGTGTCGCAACTGCTCACCGAGTGGCGGCACACCGCCGAGATCCACGCGGACCCCGACCTGCACCGGGTTCTGGCAGCGTCGAGCGCTGACGACTTCGGGCCGGTGACGCGGCCGGCCGGCGAATGAGCGCGAAGCGAGGCGACCGGGCAGCGCCGCCACCACGCCCCGGCGATTACTCCCTGCGGTTCGCCGCAAACGACGCGGCCAAGGGCCCGCGCATCTGGTACCTGGTCGACCACGACACCCGCACCTGCTGGATCAAGCACGCCGGCACCGGACACCCCAAGGCCACCGACTAACAACCCCCACAGAACGCCTCCGGGCAGGCCCTCACCCTAGTCTGGTGCGGCGTCCATTTGACCAGTCCTTGTCAGGCCAGGTGGGCGTCGGCGAGGGCGATTGTGCGGGCGTACCGGATGGCGGCCGGGGTGTCCGGGAAGACCAGGCCCGCGCGGCGCAGGTCGTCGGCCACGCCGAGGGTGTTCAGCACCTGGTCGTGGTCGGGTGTGATGCCGGAGAGCAGCACCACGATGCCGCGTGCCCGGAGGCGGTCGATGGCGTCGCCGAGCACCCGCGCGCCGGTGGCGTCCAGCGTCGATACCCGGGACATCCGCAGGATGACCACCCGCACGTCGGCGACGTCGGAGAGTTCCAGCAGGAAGGTGTGCGCGGCGGCGAAGAAGAGCGGCCCGTCGAGCCGGTAGGCCACGATGTGCTCGGCCAACAGGGCGTGTTCCTCGGCGCTGTGCTCGCCGGGGTCGAGCGGGACCTGTTCGAGTCGGGCGCTGCGGGCCACCGCGCGCAGGGCGAGGACGATCGCCACGGCGAGGCCGACCGCTACCGCGGTGACCAGGTCCCAGATCACCGTGACCGTGAAGGTCAGCACGAGCACGACCGCGTCGCCGCGGGTGGCCCGGGCGAGCGCCCAGAGCGAGCCCGCCTCCACCATCCGTACGGTGGTGGCCAGCAGCACGCCGGCCAGCGCGGCCAGCGGGATCCGGCCGACCAGCGGGGCGGCGGCCAGCACGATCGCCGCGAGGGCGACGGCGTGGGTCAGCGCGGCCAGCTTGGAGGCGGCGCCGGCGCGGACGTTGACGGCTGTCCGGGCGATGGCGGCGGTGGCCGGGATGCCGCCGAACAGCGGCGAGGCCAGGTTGGCCAGGCCCTGCCCGAAGAGTTCCCGGTCCGGGTCGTGCCGTTGACCGACGGTCATCCCGTCCGCGACGGTGGCCGAGAGCAGGCTTTCCAGCGCGGCGAGCGCGGCGACCGCGAGCGCGCTGGGCAGCAGCGCGCCGACCGCGCCGAGGTCGAGGAAGTCCAGCGAGGGCGCGGGCAGGCCCTGCGGCAGGGCGCCGATGCGGACCAGGTCGACCGGGGTCAGCTCGGCGAGCAGCGTGGCGGCGGCCACGCCGACCAGGGAGAACGGCAGCCCGGGACGCCACCGCGAGCCGAGCAGCATGAGCGCCGCGACGGCGAGGGCGACGGCGACGGGCACCGGCCGGGGGTGCGTGACGAACCGAGCGACGGCGTCCGCGGCCACCGCCCAGACCTTGTCGCCGTGCGCGTCGGTGACGCCGAGCGCCGCGGGCACCTGCTGAAGGGCGATGACCACGGCGATGCCGGCGGTGAAGCCCTCGATGACCGGGGTGGGCAGGTAGCGGACGTAGCGGCCGAGCCGGGCGAGGGCGAGGGCGATGAGCGCCAGCCCGGCCATCGCGCCGACCATGAGCACCCCGCCGGCGCCGAACCGCTGCACCACCGGCACCAGGACGACGGTCATCGCCCCGGTGGGGCCGGAGACCTGGAGGTTGGAGCCGCCGAACACGGCGGCCACCGCTCCGGCGACCACGGCGGTGACCAGCCCGGCCTGCGCGCCCAGCCCCGAGGTGACGCCGAAGGCAAGGGCCAGCGGCAGCGCCACCACCGCGACGGTCAGCCCGGCGAGCAGGTCGCGGCGGGGTGAGCGACGCACCGCCGCCCAGTCGGCCCGGCCGGGCAGCAGCCCGAGCAGGTTCATCGGTCGGTCCCGGAGGCGCGGAGTTCGTCGAGGAGGGCGTCACGGTCGGTGAGCACCGCACCGAGGATCCGCCGCCCGGCGGCCAGCAGGTCGGCCACGTCGGGGGTGCTGAGGGCGTACATGACCAGCGCCCCCTCCCGGTACGAGGTGACCATGCCGGCCCGGCGCAGCACGGCGAGCTGCTGGGAGAGGTTGGACGCCTCGACGTCGAGGGCGGCGAGCAGGTCCCGGACCGGCTTGGGGCCGTCCTGCAGCAGCTCGAGCACCCGGATGCGGACCGGGTGCCCGAGGGTGCGGAACAGCTCCGCCTTCGCCTGGTACAGCGGCACCGACATGCAGATCCTCCCCGGAGACCATGAAGACTTTAGCACTTGCAGAAATCTTCAAATAGATGCCCTGGAGGGTGACCCCGCCGCAGCCCACCGCCCCGGGCTTCATCCCGCCCTAACCTCGTCAAGAGTGGCAGGCGAGGCGGGGGGCTGGCGTGCAGGCGTATCCGGACATCGAGGACCATGGCCTCACCGGCGATCTTCAGACCGCCGTTCTGGTCACTCGCGACGGCACGGTCGACTGGTTCTGCGCGCCGCGCTTCGACTCGCCCAGCATCTTCGCCGCACTGTTGGACCGGCGGCGGGGCGGATACTTCCGCATCTCGCCCGACGGCAGCAACTATCAGTGCAAGCAGCTCTACATGCCCGACTCGCCGATCCTGATCACCCGGTTCATCAGCCCTGACGGCGTCGCGGAGATCACCGACTTCATGCCGGTCGCCGGCGACCGGCCGACCGATCAGCATCGCCTGGTACGAATGATCAACATGGTCCGGGGCAGCATGCCGTTTCGGCTGGAATGCCGGCCCCGATTCAACTACGGGCGCGACCGCCACGAGCTGGAGCGGCAACCCGAAGGCATCATTTTCCGCAGCCCCTCCATGTCATTCACTCTCAGTCCGATCCAGCAGGCCCGCTGGCTGGTTCCGGAGCAGGACTACCGCGAGGAGAACGGCGACCTGCTCGTGTTCACCACCCTGCACGAGGGCGACAAGGGCGGGATGGTGCTGGAGACGGCCGCAACCCAGGGGCCTCGGGTCATCCCCACCGACGAAGTCCAGGCGCTTTTCGAGCAGACCCTCACCTACTGGCGCCGATGGATCGACCGCTCCCGATACCGGGGCCGGTGGCGGGAGATGGTCGAACGCTCGGCGATCACCCTCAAACTCATGACGTACGCACCGACCGGCGCCACGATCGCCGCGCCGACCGCCAGCCTTCCCGAGCAGGTCGGTGGCACCCGGAACTGGGACTACCGATACACCTGGATCCGGGATGCGGCCTTCTCCGTCCACGCCTTGCTGGGGCTCGGCTTCACCGAAGAGGTCGACCGGTACATGGACTGGATCGCCGAGCGCATCTGTGAGGCCGGCGACAACAGCGTCCCATTGAAGATCATGTACCGCGTTGACGGCTCCTCCGACCTCCCGGAGGAGGTTCTCGACCATTTCGAGGGCTACTGCGGGTCGGCTCCCGTCCGGATCGGCAACGGCGCGGCCGACCAGTCACAGTTGGACATCCAGGGCGAGGCGCTGTACGCGATGCACCTTGCCGGCGATCATGGCATCCGCGCCTTCCACCAGACCTGGCAGAGCACCGTCAGGCTCATCGACTGGCTGTGCCACAGCTGGGACCAGCCCGACGCGGGCATCTGGGAAAGCCGCGGCCATACCCGCAACTACACCTACAGCCGCGCCATGTCGTGGGTTGCCTTCGACCGCGCCATCCGCCTCGCCGCAGAGACCGGCCGCCCAGGCGACACCACCTGCTGGCTTGAGCAGCGGAACGCCATCTACAGCCAGGTCATGGAACGCGGCTACCACCCCGGCCGCCGCTCCTTCGTCCAGAGCTATGGCGAGGAGTTCCTCGACGCCTCGCTGCTCATCCTGCCGACCGTCGGCTTCGTGGCACCGTATGACCCGATATGGCTGTCCACGCTTCGCGCGATCGACGAGACCCTGGTCTCCGACAGCCTCGTCTACCGCTACAACCCGACCGCCACTCCGGACGGGCTACCCGGAGACGAGGGCACCTTCAACATGTGCACCTTCTGGTACGCCGAAGCGCTCGCCCGCTCCGGACGCCTCGACGAAGCTCGTCTCACCCTCGAGAAGATGTTCACCTTCAGCAGCCACCTCGGCCTCTACGCGGAAGAGATCGACCTCAGCGGCAAGCAGGTTGGCAACTTCCCCCAGGCCCTCAGCCATCTCTCTCTCATCAACGCCGCGATAGCCATCAACGACCTCCTGGAACACCCCAGCCCCTACTACCCGAGGCGGGTCTGACACCACCGAGAAGAGGTGCCGGGGATGTCAGTTGACCGTGCGTAGGACCGGGCGGGTGGTCAGCGCCCCCGGGTCGAGCGGGGCGTCGACGCGCACGGTGAAGGTGACCGACTCACCGGGCAGCAGGGTGAGCAGGGCGTGGTCGACCTCGGCCGCCGGGTCGAGCCGGTCCGGGAAGAGGGTCAGGTCACGCAGGATCGTCCGGGCCGTGACCCGCACCCGCTGGCCACCGTCCACCGCCTCGACCGCCGCGTCGTACGCCGCGGCCGGCCACTCGATGTCCCGGTCCTCGGCGAAGAACCACAGCGCCCGCTCCGCGCTGTCGCCGGCCTCCGCGACCAGCAACTCCCGCCGGGCCTCGTCCGGCCGGGCCACCTCCGCGGGCAGCGCCAGCACCACCGAGGAGTACGCGGGCACCTCAAGCTCCACCGAGGTCTTCGACCTCGGCTCCCCGGCCAGGGTGCACCGGGTGACCGCGGCCGGCGTACGCCACGCCTCGGCGGTCTCGTTCACCGCCACCAGGGCCAGCCCCCCGTCGCGCGGCTGCACGGTGAGCAGCCGGTCGGCGTACGCGTGGCGCAGCGCGTACCAGAGGGGCTTGCGCCGCCCGTCGCCGTCGACCGCCGCCCACGAGGTGACCGGCCAGCAGTCGTTGAGCTGCCAGACGATGGTGCCCATGCACACCGGCCGGATCGAGCGGAAGTGCTCGACGCCGAGCTGGATGGCCCGGGCCTGGTTGAGCTGGGTGAGGTAGTGCCAGTCGTCGAAGTCGGCGGGCGTCGGCAGGTGCGCGTCCAGCCCGCGCCGGAGCTTCCGGTCCCCGTCGATCGCCTTCTGGTGGTGGGCCATGCCCGGCGAGTCGGGCTTGAGGGGCTCGTCGGTGAGGGCCCGGCGCAGGGTCGCGTACGCCGGGGGTGCCTGGTAGCCGAACTCGGCGACGAAACGCGGCCGATATTCCCGGTATTTTACATAGTCGTCGGTGTTCCAGACGTCCCAGATGTGCGTGGTGCCGTGCGCCGGGTCGTTGGGGTGCACGTCCTCCCGGCCGGACCAGGGGCTGCCCGGCCAGTACGGGCGGGTCGGGTCCAGCTCGCCGACGATCCGGGGCAGCAGGTCCAGGTAGTAGCCGCGCCCCCAGGTACGCCCGGCGAGGGCCTGCTGCCAGTCCCAGTCGTGCCAGCCCCAGATGTTCTCGTTGTTGCCGGTCCACAGCACCAGCGACGGGTGGGCGGCCAGCCGGGTCACCTGCTCGCGCGCCTCGGCCTCGACCTCGGTACGGAACGGCTCCTCCTCCGGGTACGCGGCGCAGGCGAAGAGGAAGTCCTGCTGCACCAGCAGGCCGAGGGAGTCGGCCAGCTCGTAGAAGTCCGTCGACTCGTACCGGCCGCCGCCCCAGACCCGGATCAGGTTGATGTTCGCCTCGACCGCCTGGGTGAGGCGCTCGGCCAGCCGCTGCCGGGTGATCCGGTTGGGGAACACGTCGTCGGGGATCCAGTTGACGCCCCTGACGAACACCGGCACGTCGTTGACGTGCAGCGTGAACGGGGTGCCGTGCGCGTCGGGGGTGGTGTCGAGGCGTATCGAGCGGAAGCCGATCCGCCGCGACCAGGTGTCGAGTGTCCGGCCGTCTGCGGCGAGCAGCGTCACGTCGAGGATGTAGCGCGGCTGCTTGCCGTATCCGACGGGCCACCACCGCTTTGGGTCGCGGACGGTGAGCGTCGCCACGGCCGTGCGCTCCCCCGCCGGGATGGTGGCCTCGGCGGCGACGGCAGCGACCTCGGCCCGTACGACCAGCGGCACGTCCGCCGCCCGCTCGACCTCGACGTGCAGCTCCACCCGGCCGGTGTCGCCGTCGAGGGTGACCAGCGGGCGGACAGTGGCCAGCCGGGCGGTCGACCAGGCGTGCAGCCCGATCCCCTGCCAGATGCCGGCGGTGACCAGGGTGGGACCCCAGTCCCAACCGAAGTTGCAGGCGGCCTTGCGGATGAAGTTGAACGGCTCCGGGTACGCGTTGGGTCGGTCGCCGAGCCGTTCCCGGTGGGCCTGCGCGTAGCGGTACGCCGAGTCGAAGCGGACGGCGAGCGTGTTCCCGCCCGGCCGCAGCAGCGCGCCGACGTCGAACCGGTAGCCCCGGTGCTGGTTCTCGGTGCGGCCGACCTCGGTGCCGTTGAGCGTCACCGTGGCGATCGTGTCCAGGCCGGCGCAGACCAGGTCGACCCGGTCCGCGTCGCCGCCCGACGGCCGGTCGAAGGTGGTCTCGTAGACCCAGTCGGTGTGCCCGATCCAGTCGAGCGCGTCTTCGTTGTCGTCCAGGTACGGGTCGGGGATGAGGCCGGCGGCCAGCAGGTCGGTGTGCACGCAGCCGGGCACGGTGGCCGGAACCGATCTGGTGCCGATTCCCGGCGGCACCTGCGGCCCCGGTACGGCCCGCAGCACCCAACCCTCGTGCAACGTCCGCCGGCTCACGATTTCACCGCGCCTTCCATGATTCCCCGGACGATCTGACGTCCGCCGACGAACAGCATCACCAGCAGCGGGATGGTGGCGACGAACGCGCCGGCCAGCACCCGCCGATAGATCACGTAGTTGCCGCTGGCCAGGTCGGACACGGCCACCATCGAGGTCGGGTAGTCGGTGCCGCCCAGCGTGATGAGCGGCCACTGGAACTCGTTCCAGGTGGCCACGAAGGTGAGCAGGCCGAGCACCGCGAGGGCGGGTCGGATCGCCGGCAGCGCGATGGTGGCGTACACCCGCATGGTGGTGGCCCCGTCCATCCGGGCCGACTCCACCAGCTCGTCGGGGACGCTGTTGACGATGAACTGCCGCATGTAGAACACGCCGAACGCGGTGACCAGGCCGGGCGCGATGACCGCGAGCAGGGTGCCGTTCCAGCCGAGCTTGCCCATCACGATGTACAACGCCACGATGCCGAGCTGGTTGGGCACGGTGAGGGTGAGCACCACGAAGAGCATCAGCGCGTTGCTGCCCTTGAACCGCAGCTTGGCGAAGGCGAAACCGGCCAGCGAGCAGAAGAACAGCACCGAGGCGGTCACCACCGTCGAGACGATGACGCTGTTGACCAGCGAGGCGGCGAAGTAGACGTCCTGGAGTGAGAAGACCTCCCGCAGGTTGACCAGGAACTGGTCGCCGGGGACCACCGCCGGAGGGAGCTTCGCCAGCGCCTCGTCGGTGCTGGTGGCGATGACGAACATCCAGTAGAGCGGGAACGCGCCGAACAGGAACGTCACGGCCAGCAGCAGGTAGCTCCAGACGCCGGCGGCGGTGTCCTGCGGGGCCCGGCCCATCAGCCGCGACCGGTTCCGCCGGGTCGGCGGGGCGGGCGGCGCGGTCACGGCGGTCATTTGCGCCCTCCCGACAGTCGGTTGGTGAGCAGGGTGTTGACGCCGGCGACGATCAGGATGATGAGGAACAGCACCCAGGACATCGCGGCGGCGTAGCCGAGGTTGAGTTCCTTCCAGCCGACCTTGTAGATCAGCTGGGCGATGGTCTGCCACTCCCGGCCGGCGCCGCCCGTGGCAGCCTGCGCGTTCAGGTCGAACAGCATCGGTTCGGTGAAAAGCTGAAGCCCACCGATGGTGGAGAGCACAACCGTGAACACGACCACCGGCTGGATCATCGGCACGGTGATCCGCCAGAGCTGTTTCCACGGGCTGGCGCCGTCGATCGCCGCCGCCTCGTAGACGTCGCGCGGGATGGACTGCATCGCGGCCAGATAGAGCAGGGCGTTATAGCCGATCCACTTCCAGTTGACCATGGTCGCGATGGCGATCCAGGAGTGCAGCTTGTCGGCCCGCCAGTCGATCGGGTCGTCCGGGCCGCCGAGGCCGAACAGGCCGAGCACCCAGTTAGCCATGCCGAAGTCGCGGGAGAAGAAGACGCTGAACACCATGGTCGAGGCGACGATCGGGGTCACGTAAGGCAGCAGCATCCCGACCCGCCACCAGGTCTGCGCCCGCAGCTTGCGGTTGAGCAGGGAGGCGACCACCAGCGCGAGCAGCAACTGCGGCACGCTGGAGAGCAGAAAGATGCCGAAGGTGTTGTAGAGCGCGTTCCAGAAGTATTCGTCGCCGAAGAGCTTGCTGAAGTTGTCGAAGCCGGCCCAGTACGGCAGCGTCGGGTCGTCGAGCCGGTAGTTGCGCAGCGCGACCACACCGTTGAAGACCATCGGGAAGAGCCCGAAGACGATGAAGAGCAGGAAGAACGGCGCGATCATCAGGTACGGCAGGTAACGCAGATCGAAGCGGTACAACCGGTCGCGCCAGGTCAACCGTTGTCTGCCGCCCCCGGGGCCGCGCTCCGGCGCGGTTCGGCGGCCCGACGGTGTGGTTGCGGCACGGGTGGTGGACATCGGATCACTCCAGGGCCGAGGTGGTGACGGGACGGACGGTGACGGAGCGGGCGGTGCCCCGCTCCGTCACCGGTGCTGCCAGGAGTCGCTGCGGCGAGGCCACCGTCAGGAGCTGGCGACCTTCTCCGCCGCCTTGACCGCCTCAGCCCAGGCGGCGTCCGGCTTCAAGCTCTTGTTCTGCACCCGGCCGATGACGTTCTCCACCTCGACCCGGGTCGGGCCGTTCTTCTTGCCGAGGTACTGCGGGGTCAGGCCCGCGGCCATCTTCGGGAAGATCTGCCCGACCGGCGCGTTGTTGAAGAACGGGTTCTTGAAGTCGGCGATCGCCGGGTCGGAGTAGAGCGCCGGCTGCGAGGGCAGGTTGCCGACCGTCTTGAAGATCTCGATCTGCTGCTCCGGCTGGACCAGCCACTCCAGCAGCTTGTACGCCTCGTCGACGTGCTTGCCCTGCTTGGGGATGGTCAGGAACGAGCCGCCCCAGTTGCCGCCGCCGCCGGGCACCGCGGCGATGTCCCACTTGCCCGAGGTGCCGGGGGCGGTGTCCTTGATGTGGCCGAGCATCCACGCGGGGCAGGCGAGCACGGCGAAGGAGCCGCTGGTGAAGCCCTTGTCCCAGTCGGCCTGGAAGCTGGCGAGGTTGGCCGACAGGCCGGCCTCGATCCCCTTGACGGCGTAGTCGAAGGCGACCTTCGGGCCGCCGTCCATCTGGAGCTGCTCCTGCTCGTTGTAGAAGCCGACCGGCTGCTGGCCGAGGATCGGGTTGAACAGGTTGGTGGCCGAGTCGACGAACTTCTTCTTGGTCTTGGCCGTGTACTGCTGGCCGACCTCGATGAACTTGTCCCAGGTGGGCCAGAGCTCGGAGACCTGGTCCCGGTCGGTGGGCAGGCCGGCGGCCTGGAACAGGTCGGTGCGGTAGCACATGGCCAGACCGCCGACGTCGGTGCCGAGGCCGATCTGGGTCTTGCCGTCGGCCGACAGCGACTGCTTCCACTTCCAGGGCAGGTACTTGCTCTCGTACGAGCCGGCGCCCTTGTCGAGCAGGTTGACGAACTTGTCGGCCTGGCTGCGGAACTGGACGATGAAGCCCTCGTCGATCGCCGCGATGTCCGCGGCGCCGGAGCCGGCGACCAGCTTCTTCTGCAGGTCCTCGTGCTGGGCGTTGTATTCGCCGGAGTTCAGCTGAATCTTGATGTTCTTGTGCTCGGCCTCGTACTTGGCCTTGAGGTCCTGAAGGCCGAAGTCGCCCCAGAAGTTAATCTTCAAAGTGATCTGCCCGCCGCCCGAATCCGAGTCGCCGGTGTTGCTCTTTCCGCTACAGGCCGCGACCATCACAAGGCTGACGGCACCCACGGTGACCGCGCGGGCCCAGTGCGTCCAGGACCACTTCATGTCATCCTCCACGCCGAATGGAAACGCTCCCAAGATCGAGAGACGTCGACTGAACCGGATAAGTGAGCACACCGTACGGGGCGACCTATACACTGTCAACGGCCCGTTCGGCGTACGCTTAACCGTGCAAGTTGCGGGGTGCCCTCACGGGGGCGAACAACTGAAGGAGCGCGCCGGTGAAACGGCCGACCATCGCCGACGTCGCCCGACGGGCCGGGGTTTCCAAGGGCGCGGTGTCGTACGCGCTGAACGGGCAGCCCGGCGTGTCGGAGGCGACCCGACATCGCATCCTGACGATCGCGGCCGAAATCGGGTACAGCCCGAGCAGCGCCGCCCGGATGCTCTCCGGCGCCACCGCCAACGCGGTCGGCCTGGCCCTGTGCCGGCCGGCGCGGACGCTGGGCATCGAGCCGTTCTTCATGGAGCTGATCAGCGGCGTCGAGGCCGAACTGTCGGCCCGCTCGTACGCGCTGACCCTGCAGGTGGTGGCCGACCAGGAGGCGGAGGTCGCGGTCTACCGCCGGTGGTGGGCCGAACGGCGGGTGGACGGCGTCCTCGTCTGCGACCTGCGTACCGACGATCGGCGGGTGCCGACGCTGGAGGAGCTGCAACTGCCCGCGGTGGTGATCGGCGGGCCCGGTCACACCGGCAGCCTGGCCAGCGTCTGGGCCGACGACGCGGCGGCCCTGGCGGAGACCGTGGAGTATCTGGTCGCGCTCGGGCACCGGCGGATCGCCCGGGTCGGCGGGCTGCCCGACCTGCTGCACACCCAGATCCGCGACAACGCGTTCGACGCGGTGTGCCGACGGCTGGGGCTGGTCGACGCCACCGCGGTCTGGTCGGACTACACCGGCGAGGAGGGGGCCCGGGCCACCCGTCGGCTGCTCAGCTCCGCCCAACGGCCCACCGCGGTCCTCTACGACAACGACGTGATGGCGATCGCCGGGCTCTCGGTCGCCCAGGAGATGGGGCTCACCGTCCCCGGTGACCTGTCCATCGTGGCCTGGGACGACTCTCCGCTGTGCCAGCTGGTGCACCCGCCGCTGACGGCCCTCGGCCGGGACATCCCCGCGTACGGGGCGCACGCCGCACGACAGCTCCTCGCCGCGATCGCCGGCGAGCCGGTCACCAGCGTCCAGGACGAGACCGCCCGTCTCACCCCGCGCGGCAGCACGGCACCGCCGCGAAACCGATAGGGCGCTTCGAACGGCTCAGCGGGGCGCGGAGCGGAACTCCTCGAGCCATGCCTCGACCCGCTCGGCGGTCGCCGGGCGGGCGAAGGCGAACCCCTGGCCGTAGCGGCAGCCGGCCCGACGGGCGCCGGCGATCTGGGCTTCGGACTCCAACCCCTCGACCACCACCTCCAGGCCGAGCCGGTCGCCCAGCTTGGCCACCACCTCGATCAGCGGGAGATGCCCGTCGGGGGCCGGCCCGACCAGCTGCGGACCGACCTTGAGCAGGTCGATCGGCAGCCGGCGGAGCTGGGCCAGCGAGGCGTGCTCCGCCCGGAAGTCGTCCAACGCCGTACGCACTCCGAGCGAGCGCAGGCCGGCGAGCCGGGCCACCACCGAGGGCAGCTCCGCGCCGACCGCCGGCTCGGCCACCTCCACGACGAGGCGCTCTGGCGGCACGTCGTACGCCGCGAGGGCGCCCGCCGTCCGGGCGACGAAGTCCGGCGCGGTCAGCTCACGGGGCGTGACGTTGACTGCCATCCACAGCTTCCGCCCCCCGTCCGACCAGTCGGCGAGCTGCCGGCAGGCCCGGTTTAGCACCCACCGCCCCACCTCGCCGAGCAGGTCCAGGTCGGCCGCGACGGGCAGCAGCTCGTCCGGCAGCACGGTGCCCAGGGCCGGGCTGCGCCAGCGCAGCAGCGCCTCGGTGCCCACCGGCTGCCGATCCGCGAGGGCCAGCACCGGCTGGTAGACCAGGTCCAGCTCGCCCCGGGCGAGCGCGCCGGGCAGCTCCCGTTCCAGGTCCAGCCGGCGGACGAGCTGCTCCTCCAGGTAGGCGTCGTACCACTCGACCCGGTCCCGGCCGAGCTGCACCGCACGCCGCCGGGCCAGTTCGGCCTGGCGCAGCACGTCCTCCGGGGCACCACCGCTCGTCTCGGCCAGCCCGACGCTGACCCGGATCCGGGTCGCCCCGCCGGCCCCCGGGTACGGCTCGGTCAGCGCGGCCAGCAACCGGCTGCCCAGCGCGTACGCGACCACCGGCCCGACACCGGTGAGCACGGCGAACTCGGCATCGGCGAGGCGGGCCACCAGGTCGCCGGGGCCGCTGCCGGCCCGGAGCCGCCGGGCGACCTCGACCAGCACGGGCCGGTCCACGGCAGCACCGTCGGCGGCCCCGACCAGGTCGACCACGAGCAGCGCGCCGTCCGCCCGCCCGGCGAACCCGCGCACCAGGTCGTCCCGGCCGGCCAGCTCGGCGAGCGGGTCGGCCGCGTCCGGTCGGTCGTCGACCGGTCGCGGCCCGGCCGCCTGGGCCGACCGGTCGGCGCGGCGGCGCTGGTCGGCGAGGGCGAGCAGTTCGCGGAGCACCATCGGCGGAATGACCGCCAGCCCCAGGGCGATCGCGGGGGCGGCGATCTCCCCCGCCGTCCACAGGCGGTGGCCGGCGGCGAGCGCGGCGATGCCGGCCGGCGCGGTCAGCCCGGGCCAGGCGGCCCGCAAACCGCCGGTCCGGGACCGCCCTCTGGTGGCCGTACGCCGAGCGCCGTCGGCGGTGAGCAGCGCGCCGGCCAGCAACGGCGGCGCGACGGCCAGGACGGCCCGGTCCGGGGCGCCGTGGTCGAGCAGCACCACGAGCAGGGCCAGCCCGGCGAGGGTGGCCGCCGCGCCGGCGCAACAGCGCGCCGCGCCCGGCCGGCGACACCGGTCCGCCCCCGCGGTCACCACCAGCACGGCCACCCCGGTCGCTCCGGCGACGCTCGCGCTGGCCGCCGCCGGTGGCACCGGGCCGGGCGGCAGCATCATCCAGGCCGCGAAGACCAGCGCGAGGCCGAGGCCGAGAATGTCGACGGTTCGGCCGAGCCGCTCGGCGGCGGTGAGCCGGGAGCGGCCGGGAAGCCGGAGCAGCGCGGCGCCGTACAGCAGGGCGGTGACGGCGAGGCCGACGAGCGCGACCGGCGCTCGGTGCGGCGGGTCGGCCAGTGGCAGCACGGCGACGGTGAGCCCGGCGGCCAGCACGGCCGCGTCGAGGATCGCGGCGCACCGACCGGACAACGCGGCCAGCGAGGCGAGCCGGACGCAGGCCAGGGCGCACCCGGTGGCGACGGCGAGCGCCACCGCGGCGAGGGCCGGGACGAGGCCGGCGGCCCCGGCCAGCACGAAGATCGTGCCGACTATCGGCACGACAAGGTCGGGCAGCGGGGGTCGGCGGAGTCGACCACCGACGGGTTGGTGGACGGGCACGCGTTCGCCTTCGTGAGGGGGCACGGGGCGGTGCTGTTTCGCCAGCAGTGGATGGGCGGGGACTCGTACGGACGACCGGGCGGGGACCCGGAACGGCCATGCCTATGAACGATTCCGCACGTACCCGGTGACGTGACACCCGACGTGACACCGATCACATTGGCGTCGCCGACCACCGGCGTCGCGCCCGCCGCGTACGACGCCAACCGGGGGTGCGAAGATCGGGGCGTGACCCGCGCCGACACCATCCGTTTCCGCCACAACCAGGCCATCCTGGTCGCCGCGATCGTCGCGTTCGTCGGCGCGCTGCCGGTGGCCACCGCCAACTGGTGGCTGCTCTGGCTGCTGCTGATCCCGCTCACGGTCCTGGTCTGGGCATGGCGGGCCGGCACCGACGCGGACCCCCGGGAGCTGCGACTACGGGCACTCGCCGGGCAGCGGCGGATTCCCTGGGCGCGGATCGCCGAGCTGACCGGCGACGCGCGCGGCCGGGGGGTCGCCCGGCTCGACGACGGGGAAATGGTCATGCTCCCCGCGGTACGCGCCGCCGACCTGCCCCGGCTGGTCTCCGTCACCGGGCAGAAACTGTCCGGCGACGCCGACTGAGCCGGGCCCGAGTCGAGGACAGCAGCCGACCGCAGCCCGCCCCGGCCCCCGTCAGTAGCCGTCCACCACCCGGTTCGCCAGCGGTTCACCGGCCGCGAACCGCCGCAACTGCTCCCCCACCAGCCGGTACGCGCGCGGCAGCAGGCCGCGTACCGAGCCGGCGACGTGCGGGGTGAGCAGCACGTTCGGCAGCTCCCAGAGCGGGTGGTCGGCGGGCAGCGGCTCGGGATCGGTGACGTCCAGGGCGGCCCGCAGCCGGCCGGAGGCCAGCTCGGCCACCAGCGCCGCCGTCCGCGCCACCGGCCCACGGGCCGCGTTGACCAGCAACGCGCCGTCCGGCATCGCGGCGAGGAACCGCTCGTCGACCAACCCGCGGGTCTGCTCGGTCAGCGGCACCAGCAGCACCACCACGTCCGCTTCCGGCAGCAGGGCGGGCAGCTCGTCCACCCCGTGCACTCCCTCGTCGGGACGCGGACTGCGGGCGACCAGGGTGAAGGTCACCTCGAACGGGGCCAGCCGGGCCTGGACCGCCGCGCCGATCGACCCCGCCCCGACGATCAGCACCCGCTTGCCGGCCAGCTCGTCGGTCGGGGCCACCTCGGCGTACGCCCACTCGCGGCGGGCCTGGGCCCGGGCCAGCGGACCGAAACCGCGCAGCGCCGACAGGATCGCGGCGACCACCCATTCGGCGGTGGCCGAGTCGTGCACGCCCCGGGCGTCGCAGAGGGCCACCCCGTCAGGAACCCGCCCCACCCAGGCGTCCGCCCCGGCGGACAGCAGCTGCACCACCGCCAGGTCGGGCAGCTCGGCCAGCAGCGTGCCGGCGTCCGGGCCGGAAAGGAACGGCGGCACCCAGAAGCGCACACCGGCCGGGGACGACGGAAGCCGGGTCGGGTGCTCCAGCAACTCCACGGTGACGCCCGGAGGCAGCTCGCCGAGGAGAGCACGGCCGGCCCGGTGCGGAATCCATACCTTCACGACCGCCGACGATAACCGCCGCGCCCGCAGTGCCGGCCGGCCGGCCACGGCCCGGCTACCCTGGTGCGGGTGAACGCCCGTCCCCCGTACCCGCGCACCGGCCGAGTCCGCGCGGCGCTGGCGGCACCCTGCGCGGCGCTGCTGCTGGGCACCGCCGGCTGTGCCTTCGGCAAGCCGGACCCCGACCCGGCCGGCGCACCGCCGAACCTGCCGACGCCCTCGGCGACGGCCAGCGCCGGCGGCGGTGACCAGCAGGTGGTCGCCACCGTGCTGGCCACGGGGCTGGCCGTGCCCTGGGCGATCGCCTTCCTGCCCGACGGCGGCGCGCTGGTGACGGAACGGGACAACGGCCGAATCCTCCAGGTCGGCCCGGCGTCCGGGCCGAACGGCATGAACGTCCGCGTGGTGCAGACCGTGCCGGACGTGGCAGCCGGCGGTGAGGGCGGGCTGCTGGGCATCGCGGTCTCCCCGTCGTACGCCAAGGACCGCACCGTCTTCGTCTACTACACCACCGCGCAGGACAACCGGGTCGCCAAGTTGCGACTGGGCGCGCCGCCCACCCCGATCCTCACCGGCATCCCGAAGGCCGGGAACCACGACGGCGGCGGGCTGGGTTTCGGCCCGGACGGTTATCTCTACGCCAGCACGGGCGACGCCGGCAAGACGGCCAACGCGCAGGACCCGAAGAGCCTCGGCGGCAAGATTCTGCGGATCACCACGGAGGGCAGGCCGGCACCGGGCAACCCCACCCCCGGCTCCCCGGTCTGGTCGCTGGGGCACCGCAACGTCCAGGGCTTCGCCTGGACCCCCGACAAACGGATGTACGCGGTGGAGTTCGGCCAGAACACCTGGGACGAGATCAACCAGATCAACAGGGGCGGCAACTACGGCTGGCCACAGGCCGAGGGGCGCGCCGACGACCCGCGCTACGTCGACCCGATCGTGCAGTGGCCCACCGCCGACGCCTCCTGCTCCGGCCTGGCCGCGGCGGAGCGCCTGCTGGTCACCGCCTGCCTGCGCGGGCAGCGGCTCTGGCTGGTCGAGCTGACCGCCAACGGCACCGTGCTCGGCGCGCCCCACGAGCTGCTGACCGGCAGATACGGCCGGCTGCGGGCCGCCGCGCTCGCCCCGGACGGCTCGATCTGGGTGAGCACCTCCAACCGGGACGGGCGGGGCAAGCCGGCCGCGGAGGACGACCGGATACTGCGGCTGGTCTTCGCCGACGGCGGGGCCGGACGCAGCTGAGGCCCGGCCGGCGGACGGCCGGAAAGTTGAGCAGGCCCGGGCACCCCTCGGGTTTCCCACGATCCCTCACTGGGCAGGTCAGGACTTGAACATGGACGGCCAGGAGAACGAACAGCACAGCACCGGGGACGGGGCGGCCCCGGAGAACGTCCGCGCCCAGCGCCGGTCGTTCCGCGCGCCGTGGGCCGGACGGTGGGTCGCCGGGCTGCGCCGGCTGGGCATCATGCTGGCAGTGCTCGTGGTCGCCCTGGCCGGGGTCGTCGCTGGCACGTACGCCGGGGGGCACCAGGGCACCGACATCGGGCCGTTCCGCGCGGAGCTGAGCCTGAGCCCGTCGGTGAGCGGCGGCGGTACCACGGTCGACGTGCCGCCGCTGGGCGCGCTGCGGCTGGACAGCCACAGCGGGCCGGCCTACCTGACCGTGCGGCTGGGCTCGCTGGACCAGGGGCGCACCGAGGCGTTGCTCGACGACCCGGCGAGCATCAGCCGGGCCAGCCAGTCCGCCGTTGAGGACATCCGCATCGGCGTGCTGCGCCTCGGGCTCAAGACGCTCGCCTGGGCGGTGCTGGCCACCCTGCTGCTGGCCGGGCTGGCCTTCCGGAACGTACGCCGGACGGCCTGGGCCGGCGGTCTGGCGCTGGCGATCACCTCGGGCAGTCTCGGGCTGGCCGCCGCCACCGTCCGCCCGCAGTCGATCGAGGAGCCCCGCTACGAGGGGCTGCTGGTCAACGCGCCGGCGATCGTCGGCGACGCGCGGCGGATCGCCAACGACTACACCAAGTACGCCGACCAGCTCCAGCGGATGGTCGGGAACATGAGCAAGCTCTACACCACCGTCTCGACCCTGCCGGTGTACGAGCCGGCCCCCGGCACCACCCGCGTGCTGCACGTCTCCGACATGCACCTCAACCCGACCGGATGGTCACTGATCCGGACCATCGTTGAGCAGTTCAACATCGACGTGGTGATCGACACCGGCGACATCACCGACTGGGGCAGCGAACCGGAGGCGTCCTACGTCGGCTCGATCGGCCTGCTCAAGAAGCCGTACGTCTACATCCGCGGCAACCACGACTCGGCGCGGACGGCCGCGGCGGTGGCCCAGCAGCCGAACGCGATCGTGCTGGACAACTCGACGACCACGGTGGCCGGGCTGACCATCGCCGGCATCGCCGACCCGCGGTTCACCCCCGACAAGGAGACCTCGCCGGCTGGCAGCGATCTCACCGCGGAGGTGGCCGACCAGGTGATCGGTGCCGGCGAGAAGCTGGCCACCACGGTGCAGAACTCGCCGACGAAGGTGGATATCGCGCTGGTGCACGACCCGGCCTCGGCCGGGCCGCTCTCCGGCACCGCCCCGCTGGTGCTGGCCGGGCACCTGCACGAGCGGCAGGTGGCGAAGCTGCCGCAGGAACTGGGCAAGGACCCGACCACGCTGATGGTGGAGGGCTCCACCGGCGGTGCCGGCCTGCGCGGCCTGGAGGGTGAGAAGCCCACCCCGCTGACGATGACCGTGCTCTACTTCGATCAGCAGAAGATGCTCCAGGCGTACGACGAGATCACCGTGGGCGGCACTGGCCAGTCGCAGGTCAGCCTGGAACGGCACGTCATCAAGGACCCGGAAAAGGGCGCCCAAGCACCCATCACCCCCACCCCCAACCGACCCGAGTCCCCCACCCCCACCCCCACCCCCACCCCCACCCGCTGACCCCGTCGATCATGGAGTTGTGGTGTCCGATTCTGCCGGGTTCACGGCTTTCGCGAACTAGAT
>NZ_JBEYIX010000024.1:0-5427 GCF_040636055.1 Micromonospora sp. NPDC006766
TCCTCCGCCGACGGCTCAGGCCGCTTCTTCCGTCCGGTCACGTCGTTCAGTGTCGCGGTCATCACGGCACCCTCCTCACCAGGCACAACGCCCGGCGGGTCAGGCCGGAAACACCGTTAGATCCACACTCCCACAAAGGGTGCCGAAAACCTATCCGTGCAGCTTAGGCGGCATGTTCGTATTCATTGAGGAGAGGCGCCGTTCAGCGTGGAGGCTTCGAAGAAGTCGGCTGCGATCGCGTGGGCATCGCAGGTCAGTCGTGGCGGTGACGCACGATGTAGTCGATGTAGCGGATCGTGTCCTCGCGGTCGTCCTCGCTGATCGAGTCCCATCCCTGGCGGCTCACAATTGATCAAGGCTCTGACCTAGCGTTTTTCGCGATATCGGAGCCTCTCTTATGTCCATGGTAGACAATTGGTGATCGATGGGCGATCTGTAACTGTCGGTCGTCCTTGGCGCCGGCTGACACCGCTGGTCACCCAGCGGCATGGCCCGACAGCAGATCACCGGCCGGACGGTCGCCGCACCGCGACGGCGCGGCACGGCAGACCTGAAAGCAGTCCGAAACTTTCGGAATCACCAAGTCATGCGTCGCCCACCTTACCGCCGGGCTTTGTCGACGCCTGGCCAACAGGACCGATCCACGCCGCTTCAACCTGGGATAAACCTCCCGCCGGTCCAACCCACCCGAGGCATGATTTCCGAAGTGTTTCCGGGAGTTGTTGACAGTGCGACGAAGTGGGATCGATACTGACGAGATCGACAGAGTTCACTATCGTTCCGGATCACCACCGCGGCCCGGCAACTTCGGTCGTCGAACGCATGACGACTGGCCCCCACCACCGCGTGGTACGGCCCACGTACGGTGGCCCGACACCACGGCCACCGACAGTCCTACCGGGTCGTATCACGCTGTCACGTCCTTCCGTCAGCCCTCACGAGGAGGAAGCACGAACATGCACGAGGCCCCCGTCCAAGGGAAGAGTCGCAGAGGCAGCCGCCTCAGAATGCTCATCGGCGCCGCCTGCGCCGTAGTGGTGGCTGTCGCCGGCACGGTGATGGCGGCCACCAACGCGTACGCCGAAGCCGACCGGCAAGTTTGCTCGAGCACCACCGGCACGCACAACGGGTTCTATTTCTCGTTCTGGAAAGACAGTGGCGACGCCTGCATGGTACTGCGAGAGAACGGCCGCTACTCCAGCTCTTGGAGCAGGAGCACCAACAACTGGGTCGGCGGCAAGGGTTGGGCCACCGGTAGCCGACGGACGGTTAACTACTCGGGCACCTACAACCCGGGCAACAACAACACCTACCTCGCCCTGTACGGGTGGACGCGGAACCCGCTCATCGAGTACTACATCCTGGAAAACTTCGGCAGCTACAACCCGGCCAGCGGCGCCACCCGGATGGGCTCCGTCACCACCGACGGCGGCACCTACGGCATCTACCGCAGCCAGCGGGTCAACGCCCCGTCGATCGACGGCACCGCCACGTTCTACCAGTACTGGAGCGTCCGCGAGTCGAAGCGCACCGGTGGCACCATCACCACCGCCAACCACTTCGACGCCTGGGCCCGTGCCGGCATGAACCTCGGCAGCAGCTGGGCCTACCAGGTCATGGCCACCGAGGGCTACCAGAGCCAGGGAAGCTCTGACATCACCGTCTGGGAAGGCACCTCCAACCCGCCCGGCAGCACCACCCCACCGCCCGGTACCGGTACCGGCCAGATGATCGTGGGTCAGCAGTCCGGCCGGTGTCTCGACGTCCCGAACGCGAGCACCACCAACGGCACCCGGCTCCAGTTGTACGACTGCTGGGGTGGCTCGAACCAGCGGTTCACCCAAACCTCGAGCAGGCAGCTGACGGTGAACGGCAAGTGTTTGGACGCCTCAGGTGGAGGCACCAGCAACGGCACCGCGGTGATCATCTGGGACTGCCACGGCGGCGCGAACCAGCAGTGGAACGTCAACAACGGCACCATCACCAGCGCGCAGTCAGGTTTGTGCCTCGACGCCGGCGGCACCGGTAACGGGACACCGATCCAGCTGTACGGCTGCTGGGGTGGGGCAAACCAGCAGTGGAGCCTCCGGAACTGACCCGGCGCCACGGGGCCAGTCACTGACAGCTCTGACCCGAAGGCAGGTGCGGCTGGGGTGCCGACGATGGTCGGCACCCCAGCCTCCGTGCGGGGCCATCCGGTGGGGTGCCCCGGATGGAGGGCTCCGGTCAGGACGTGGTGCCGGTGACCGAGCTGCCGTTCTTCCTGACGTGTTAGTAGTGCTTTGTTAAGTTGGTGGCAGTTGGTGGCAGAGAGGGCAGAATCCGAGCCAGGTATTGCAGTTCGCGGAGGACGGCGTAGAGGCTCAGGTCTGCCCTGTTGCTTTTGGGTCTGCGAGCCGTAGTTGGGTGAGGAACAGTTGGGCGGCTGCGGTGAGGGTGACGTGGCGGTGCCAGCCGATCCAGGAGCGGCCTTCGAAGTGGTCGAGTCCGAGGGCGGTCTTGAGTTCGCGGTAGTCGTGCTCGATGCGCCAGCGGCTCTTGGCTAGGCGGACCAGTTCGGCAAGTGGTGTGTCGGCGGGTAGGTCGGACAGCCAGTAGTCGGTGGGTTCGTCCTGGCTGGGGGGCCATTGCACGAGCAGCCCGCATTCGGGGAGGACCCCGTCGTCACCACAGTCTGGTCCAGGTTGGATGGCGCGGCCTGCGGGTCGGACCCGGAGGGCGAGGAAGTGCCCGGCTAGTTCCCGGGTGGGCTGGCCGGGGGCACGATCGGCGGTGGGGAGCCGGTCGCGCCAGCGTACCCGTTGTGTCGTGTGCGGGCCCTGGGCCAGAGCGATGTCCTTGAGGCTGCGGGCGGGTTGCGGGTATTTCGGGGTGGGGTGCCTGCCGACGCCGGCGTAAGGGCGCTCGACCGGTTGGGCGTCGCCTGGTTGGGCGGTGGTGGACGAGGTGGTCGCCACGATGTAGGGGATGCCACGTTCGGTTAGGCCCTGGCGGAACTCGGCGACCTGCCCGTAGCCGGCGTCGGCGGTCAGCAGCGGCGGACGCAGCCCCCATTCGGCCAACTCGTCAAGCATTTCCAGGGCCATCATTCACTTCGGCCGGTACCGCTCGGTGTCGGGGACTTTCGATGCGGTGCGTCGCCGGCGGATCTGGTCGATCTGCTCTTCACGCGGTAGCTGCACATGGCTGTGTGGTTTCTTCGCCCCGGCCTGGTCGAGGGTGACCGGTTGCTGGCGCAACCTGTGGGCGTGCGGGTTCGCGGGCTTGCCGTCCGGGCCGGGGACGCAGGTGTCGTCCCATGACTCGGGCACGAACAGTCGCCAATTCAGCACGGCCGAGGCGGCGCGGTCGCCGCGTGGACGCTGACGGCGATCTGGCAGTTGGCAACCCTCGACCCCGCGTACCGGTTCCGGGCCTTCACCACCGAAACCCTCGTCGACAGCACCTGGACCAACACCACCTCCAAGCTCAACCACAAGAAGGGCCTGTCCAAGGTCGCCAAGGTCGCCTCCTACGCCTCCATGATCCCCGGCCCCATCGGCACCATCGCCGGCGTCGTCTCCGCCGTCTCCTACGCCGCCACCGGCAACTGGAAAGAAGCCGCCTGGGCCGCAGCCGCAGCCGGAGCCGCAGCCGCCGTCGTCGGCGCCGGCGCAGCCGTCAAGGGAGCCCGCCTCGCCCTCACCGCCATCCGCGCCTCCAGCAAGGGCGGCAGACTCGCCTCCGCAGGCCAAAAGATCGCCCGAGCCTTCAGCAAATGCAACTCCTTCACCCCCGACACACCCGTGCTGATGGCCGACGGCAGCTACCAGTCCATCGGCAGTGTCGAAGTGGGCGACTACGTCATCGCGATCGACCCGGAGACTGGGGAGGTCTACCAGCGACATCTCCGACGCCCGTTGGGCTCTGATCGGGCCGACCCTGCTCGCTTGGCAGCAGGCCCGCCTCGACCGGCGGCCCACCGGCGAGCCGGCCCGCACCGACGTCCGAGAGGTGCTCAACGCCATTTTCTACGTCAACCGGACCGGGATCGCCTGGAAGTACCTGCCCCATGACTTTCCGCCACACACCACCGTGTACTACTACTACGCTGCCTGGCGCGACGAAGGCATCTTCGCCCAGCTCAACGTTGACCTGACCGCCCTGGCCCGAGTGAACTGGCTGTGTGGCGGACGTTGTAGGCCGACACCAGCCGCCAGAGAGTTGATCTTCGTTGCTGTGCGCTGTGGGTGGAGGGTTCGTCGCTAACAGACTGGCATGAAGTCGAGATCCTGGGCGTAGAGAGACCACTCGCTGACGGTTACGGGCCGAGTCAAGTGTTGGCATAGTCGGCTTTGCAGAACCATGAACGATGGTGCGTCCCAGATCCGCACCGTCCCGTTGTCGGAGCCGTCGCTGCTGGCGGTGGCGATGGTCTTGCCGTCTGGGCTGAACGCCACCTCATCCACACGGCCGGTGAGGTTGGCGATCGGCCAGCCCGTGGCGGCGTCCCACGTCCGCACCGTCCCGTCGCTGCTGGCGGTGGCGATGGTCTTGCCGTCCGGGCTGAACACCACCGACCACACGGTGTCGGTGTGGCCGGTGAGGGTGGCGATCATCTGGCCTGTGGCGGCGTTCCACGTCCGCGCCGTCTTGTCGCTGCTGGCGGTGGCGATGGTCTTGCCGTCCGGGCTGAACACCACCGACCACACGGTGTCGGTGTGGCCGGTGAGGGTGGCGATCGGCTGGCCTGTGGCGGCGTCCCATGTCCGCGCCGTCTTGTCGTCGCTGCTGGCGGTGGCGATGGTCTTGCCGTCCGGGCTGAACACCGCCGACCGCACATCGTTGGTGTGGCCGGTGAGGGTGGCGATCGGCTGGCCTGTGGCGGCGCTCCACGTCCGCGCCGTCCCGTCGTCGCTGGCGGTGGCGATGGTCTTGCCGTCCGGGCTGAACACCACCGACCACACGGGGTCGGTGTGGCCGGTGAGGGTGGCGATCGGCTGGCCTGTGGCGGCGTTCCACGTCCGCGCCGTCTTGTCGCTGCTGGCGGTGGCGATGGTCTTGCCGTCCGGGCTGAACACCACCGACCACACGGGGTCGGTGTGGCCGGTTAGGGTGGCGATCGGCTGGCCTGTGGCGGCGTCCCATGTCCGCGCCGTCTTGTCGCTGCTGGCGGTGGCGATGGTCTTGCCGTCCGGGCTGAACACCACCGTCTGCACGTTGTTGGTGTGGCCGGTGAGGGTGGCGATCGGCTGGCCTGTGGCGGCGTCCCATGTCCGCGCCGTTTTGTCCCTGCTGGCGGTGGCGATGGTCTTGCCGTCCGGGCTGAACACCACCGTCTGCACGTTGTTGGTGTGGCCGGTGAGGGTGGCGATCGGCTGGCCTGTGGCGGCGTTCCACGTCCGCGCCGTCTTGTCGCTGCTGGCGGTGGCGATGGTCTTGCCGTCC
>NZ_JBEYIX010000024.1:5522-83592 GCF_040636055.1 Micromonospora sp. NPDC006766
GTTGGTGTGGCCGGTGAGGGTGGCGATCGGCTGGCCTGTGGCGGCGTTCCACGTCCGCGCCGTCTTGTCGCTGCTGGCGGTGGCGATGGTCTTGCCGTCCGGGCTGAACACCACCGTCTGCACGGTGCGGGTGTGGCCGGTTAGGGTGGCGATCGGCTGGCCTGTGGCGGCGTCCCACGTCCGCGCCGTCCCGTCGTCGCTGGCGGTGGCGATGGTCTTGCCGTCCGGGCTGAACACCACCGTCTGCACGTTGTTGGTGTGGCCGGTGAGGGTGGCGATCGGCTGGCCTGTGGCGGCGTCCCATGTCCGCGCCGTCTTGTCGCTGCTGGCGGTGGCGATGGTCTTGCCGTCCGGGCTGAACACCACCGTCTGCACGTTGTTGGTGTGGCCGGTGAGGGTGGCGATCGGCTGGCCTGTGGCGGCGTTCCACGTCCGCGCCGTCTTGTCGCCGCTGGCGGTGGCGATGGTCTTGCCGTCCGGGCTGAACACCACCGACCACACGGTGTTGGTGTGGCCGGTTAGGGTGGCGATCGGCTGGCCTGTGGCGGCGTCCCATGTCCGCGCCGTCTTGTCGCTGCTGGCGGTGGCGATGGTCTTGCCGTCCGGGCTGAACACCACCGTATGCACATCGTTGGTGTGGCCGGTGAGGGTGGCGATCGGGTTCCCCGTGACGGCGTCCCACGTGCGCGCCGTCCCGTCGTCGCTGCCAGCGGTGGCGATGGTCTTGCCGTCCGCGCTGAACACCACCTTATTCACCCAGCTGGTGTGGCCGGTGAGGGTGGCGATCGGCCGGCCTGTGGCGGCGTCCCACGTCCGCGCCGTCGTGTCGTTGGCGGTGGCGATGGTCTTGCCGTCCGGGCTGAACACCACCTGATTCACCCAGCCGGTGTAGCCGGTGTGGCCGGTGAGGGTGGCGATCGGCCGGCCTGTGGCGGCGTCCCACGTCCGCGCCGTCTTGTCCCTGCTGGCGGTGGCGATGGTCTTGCCGTCCGGGCTGAACACCACCGACAGCACGGTTTCGGTGTGGCCGAGGATTTGGCGTCCTGGGCGGAGCTGGGTGGCGGTCACTGCTGCTTGCGTGTCGGCGTTGTGGTCGAGGCGCCAGCCGATGGCAGCGAGGGTTCGGGAAAGTTGCGGATTGCTGTCGCCGATGTTCTGGCTCTGCGCGGCGAGTTGTCGGGCGGTGGCGATCCGGCGTTGGTCGTTGGCGTCGATGGTGGCGCGGGATGCCATGACCGCTGTGATCATCGCGGTCACGGTGAGCAAGGCGAGTGCACCTGCGGCGGTGCGGCGTGTCCAGGTGCTGCGGGTGGAGGCCCGGTGGGCGTGGGCCAGGAAGTCTGTCGCGACGGGGGGAAGTGCGGGGTAGTCGGCGGGGTAGCGGTGCCAGGTGGTGCCGGCGGTGGCGGTGATGGTGAGGCGGGCGCCGCGGTAGAGGAACGACGGGTCCCGGCCGTGGCTGTCCCATTCGGTGGCGTCGTGGACGAGCTGGCTGTAGAGGACCCGGTCGGTGAGGTGGTCCTGCAGCCAGGCGCGCAGCCGTGGCCATGCCTGCAGGAGGGTGTCGTGGGCGATCTCGATCCCGTGGTCGCCGCGCACGATCAGTCGTCGCGAGGTGAACTCCTCCACGACCACGGCCGCGTCCTTCGCGTTGGTGCCCGCGCCGAGCTCGGTGGTGGGGATCGGGCGGCGGGACAGTTGCCCGTCGTGTGACACGAGGGTCAGGCGGCGGAACACGTCGCGGGCGGTGTCCTGCTGGGCAGGGGAGAGGCTGGAATAGGCGTCCTCGGCGCTGGCCCGAACCGCGTCGGTGACACCGCCGCTGGCGGCGTAACTGCGCCGGGTGAGCCGGTCGCCTTCGCGGTGTTGCCAGGTCCGCAGCATCGCCTGCGACAGCAGCGGCAGCGCGCCGACGCCGAACTGGGCGTCGCGGGCGCGAAGCTCGGCCAGGATGTCGTCGGCCAGCCCGTGCTCTATGTCCAGGCCGGTGGCATGGGCGGGCCCGGTGATCGCGAGCCGCAGATCGTGCTCGCCCATCGGCCCGACGATGAACTGCTGCCGCTGCAGTACCGCCACCAGAGCGGGGAACCCGGCACACCGGTCCACGAAGTCGCCCCGGACCCCGAGCACCACCACCCCCGGTGCCCGGCCACCGGCTGGGCCGGTGGCGATCGCTGTCAGCGCGGCCAGGAACGGCTGTTGCTCCTCACCGTCATCGGCGAGGGTGAACAGGTCCTCGAATTGGTCCACAACCAGCACCAGCCGCCCCTGCTCACGCACCTGCCGGGCGGCGGTGCCCGGGAGCCGGGCGGCGTGCGCCAGAACGACCTGCCGCGCGAGGTCCCCGGCGGCGGCCGGATCGGCGGACACAGACCGGATCACCGACGCGGTGTCCGCCCCCGCCAGCGCCGCGAGGTGGACCGCCAGCTCCCGCACCGGCCGCCCGGTCGGGGTCAACACCAGTGTCGGCCACTCCGCCGACCCGTCCACCGCGATCTGCCCCGTGCTGATCGCGGGCAGCAGCCCCGCCCGCAGCAACGACGACTTCCCCGCCCCTGACGCACCCGTGACCACCACCATCGACACGCCGGTCAGGGACTGCTCCACCACCTCGACCAGCTGCGCGCACACCCGTTCCCGGCCGTAGAACACCCCGGCTTGGTCCTCCTGAAACGGCCACAACCCCCGATAGGGCACCTGCCCCAAACCACCAGGTTCTCTGTCACCGCTGCCGGCACGTGCGTGACCGGCCTGGGCCCGGGTCAACGCTTCGACCGTACGTAGTTGATCGCGGAGGAGGCGGAGCTGGACCCCCTGCCGCCGCGACACCTCATCGCGTGCGCGCTGCTCCGCGCTTTGCACCCGCATTTCGCCCTGCATCTGACCGATGACCGTGTGGACCTGCGCAAGCAAGACACTGAACTCCGCGAACTCCGCACCCAGCCGACCGAACCCCACGGCCAGGGCCTGCAGAAGCTCTTCATCGCCTGACGCGACCGCTGCCTCGACCGCGACCCGAGCCGCTCCGACGTCAGCCAACACCGCCGCGATCTCCGATCGCAGCACGGCCCCATCCGCGCCGCCGTCGGCGAGAACAGCCTCCAGCCGCTGCGACAGCTCAGCGACGACTCCGCTCTCGGTCACCTCGCCGGCGCCGCGAGCGCGCAGGGCGTCTACCGCAGCGGCGACGGCGTCGGTCAAGATGTTGGCCCCTACCGAACCCAGGACCCCGATTCCGGCCGCTACCACCACACCGCTACCCGCAGCCGCTGCTGCCACCGGCGCCAAGGCCGACGCACACAGCATCGCCAGCAACGCACCTCGTGACGCCCCTCGCAGCCCTCCCACCCGCGACACCGCGTTCCGGATACCTCCACGCATCCGATCCAACTGCTGACTGTGACGCCCCAGTCCATCCACGACCACCACTATTGGTTATCGCGGCAACACTCAACATGAACAGAACGGCCACAACAGTCCACCCGGACCGATGCCGGAAGCTTCCTAACGTCCCCGCACCGAGCCGTATAGATCAACTAATTGGCGGCCGGTAGCGAGAGCCTCGCTAACACCTCAGACCAAGATCAAAAATCTGTAGTGTCGGGTCGCATGCGCAAGCGCCGGACCTTCAAACGGCACAAGATCACATCCTTGGCGCTAATTCGCGCAGGTACGACTGGGCTGTTGCTGCGCGCGAAACGTACGAGCTGCAGCCGCACCCTCTGTGTCAGCCTTGGGAAGGCAGGTTAACCTGCTGAAACGTTGACCCGTGAGGGCGAGCAAGGAGCACCGCCCCCGTGACATCGCATGATCCGGTACCCGACCCTGAGGTGCCGGCGAAGCCCCGGACCAGGACGTACACCGCCGCCTACAAGGAGCGGATCCTGGCCGAGTACGAGACCCTGGACAAAGCCGGCAAGGGCGCGTTGCTGCGCCGCGAGGGCCTGTACACGTCGTTGATCGCGGCGTGGAAGCACCAGCGTGACGCGGGCGCGCGTGAGGCCCTGGCCAAGCCCGCCGGTCGGCCGAAGACCGACCCCGCCGTACGGGAGGCCGCCCGGCTGCGGGCGGAGAACGAGCGGCTACGCGCCGAACTGGACAAGGCCCGCAAGGTGATCGAGGTTCAGGGAAAACTCTCCGCGCTGCTGGGTCAACTCGCCACCGACAGCGCGACCGATCAGGGCGAGCCGAGATGATCGACGCTGCTGTCGAGGCGGCGATCGCCGAGTTGGCGCCGCTGGTCGGGGTCCGGGCGGCGTGCCGGGCTACCGGCCGGCCGCAGGCCAACCACTACCGCCGCCACCGCCAGTCCCCGCTACCACCACGCCCGCAACGCCAGCCGAGGCCCCAGCCCCGCGCGTTGAGCGTGACAGGGTGCGGGCGCTGCTCAACAGTCCCGACTTCGTCGACATGGCCCCGGCCGTCGTCTACCACACCCTCCTCGACGAGGGCGTGTACGTGGCGTCGGTGTCGAGCATGTACCGGATCCTGCGTGAACACGGCGAAGTCCGGGAACGCCGCCGCCAAGCCGTCCATCCGCCGAGGATCAAACCGGAGCTGGTCGCCGACGCCCCGAACCGCGTGTGGTCCTGGGACATCATCAAACTGCGCGGGGCGGCCAAGCACGAGTTCTACCACCTGTACGCAGTGATCGACATCTGCAGCCGCTACACCGTGGCATGGTTGATCGCCGAACGTGAGGACGCCGCCCTGGCCGAGCGGCTCCTCGCCGACGCCATCAACAAGCAGGGCATCAGCCGCCAGCAGCTGACCATCCACGCCGACCGCGGCACCTCCATGGCGTCCAAGACCGTCGCGCAGATGCTGGCCGACCTCGGCGTCACCAAGTCCCACTCCCGGCCGAGGTGCAGCAACGACAATCCGTTCTCCGAGGCCCAGTTCAAGACGCTGAAATGCCGGCCGGACTTCCCCGACCGCTTCGGCTCGATCCAGCACGCCCGAGCCCACTGCCGGACCTTCTTCACCTGGTACAACACGATCCACCGCCACTCAGGCATCGGCTGGCACACCCCGCACGACGTCCACCACGGCCACGCCGAACGCATCCGGGACGTCCGCGCCGAGGTCCTGGCCACCGCCTACACCGGCAACCCCGAACGGTTCGTCCGCGGCAACCCCGCAACCACCCGCCCTGCCCGAAACCGCATGGGTCAACAAGCCCCAGGAGAACACAGCTCAGTCAACGAATCCCTGAACCAACCGCCCCGAACTGGTTGACATCTTCCGGGATGAGGCAGGGATCGGGGCGACGCCGCCATGGCGAACGCGGCCTCGGAGGTCAGCCGGTCGTGGTTCTCGCCGGCGCTGACCAGCAGCTGGCCGGCGACCTCGGCGCCGACTCCGTTGGCAGCCAGCAAGGCAGGGTTGATCGCGGCGACGAGAGGCTCGAGCAGCTCGTCGAGGTCGGTGATCTCGGTGGATAGTTGCTGGTGGCGGCGGGCCAGACTGCGCAGGGCGAGCTTGACGGCAGTGACCGGGGCAGCGGCGTCGGCCGGGTCGGGTCGTAGGTTCGCGCAGGTGGCGACCAGCTGCTTGGCGCTCAGGCCGCGCAGTCGGACGCGCAGCTCGTCCGGGGCGGTCACGATCAGGGTCTTGATCTGCCGCTGGGTGTCGGCACGCTGAGCGACCGCGCTGCGCCGGGCCACCCGCAAGTTACGCAGCGCTTCGACCCGGCCGTCGCGCTGTTTGGGGATCCCGGTACGTTCCCCGGCCAGGGCGGTCCTGGCAGCCTGAATCGCATCGATCGGATCGGATTTCCCCTGGAACCGGCGGGTCTTACGGTCCGGCCGGTCGACCTCGATCACGGCGACGTGCTCATCGCGTAGCAGCCGGGCCAGTCCCGCGCCGTAGGCACCGGCGCCCTCGACCCCCACCCGGCCCAGCCGGCCGTGTCCGCGTATCCAGGCCAGCAGGTCGCCGTATCCGGCCGCGGTGGCCGGGAACTGCTGGGTGCCCAGCACCCGCCCGACCGAATCGATCACCGCCGCGGTGTGGGTGTCCTGGTGGGTGTCGACCCCACCGGCGACCTTGATCGCGGGCGTATCTGCCGCACGACCTGCCCCCGAAGTCGGCGACGTACTACTACTTCGCCCTGTGGCGTGACGACGGCACCGACCAGGCGATCCATGACCTGCTGCGCTGCCAGGCCAGGAAGAAGGCCGGCCGCCGGGAGGACCCGACCGCAGTCGCGTTGGACACCCAGTCGATCCGCGCTGCCAACCACGTCCCGGCCGCCACGACCGGCAAGGACGCCGCGAAGAGGGTGCCGGGGCGTAAGCGGGGCTTGGCGGTGGACGCTCTCGGCCTGATCATCGCGGTGGTGGTGACCGCGGCGTCGGTCACCGACAACGCGATCGGCATTCGACTGCTCGACAAGGTCACCGAACACACTCCGACGGTCACCCGCGCCTGGGTCGACGCCGGGTTCAAACAGGACGTCGCGGTCCACGGCGCCGTCCTGGGGTGTCGACGTCGAGATTGTCAAACGCTCCGACACCCGCCAGGGGTTCGTGCCGGTCCGCAAGCGGTGGGTCGTCGAGCAGGTCAACGGCACCCTGATGCTGCACCGCCGTCTCGTGCGTGAGTACGAGAGCCGGCCGGAGTCATCGGTGTCGCGCACCCTGTGGGCGTCGATGGCGAACATGGTCCGGCGGCTGACCGGGACCAGCACCCCGTCCTGGCGGCACCGGTGAACCTTCCGGCGATCCTCGACCTCATCGCCGAACGCGAGGCCACCGCGAGTCAGACCGCCAACCGGCTGCGGGAGCAAATCACCACGCTTACCGCTGAACTCGCCCAGACCGACGTGAGCTGGCCAACCTGGCGACCACCCGCACCACCCTGCGCGGGCTCACCGCAGCCGAGTTCACCGCTGATGATCCGACCATCGCCAGCGCCCCGTACCAGCAGATCCTGACCGTTCTCGACACTGCGGCCACCGGCATGCGAGCCAAGGACACGGCGAGAAACGCGCGATCGGTAGGGGCGAACCGGGTTTTCTCGCCGTGCAGGTGCCGTTCGAGCACTGTGATCTGGTGGCGGAGGGCCAGGATCTCCGCATCCTTGGCGCTGTCGCTCATGGGTAGCAGCCGCAGCAGCGTGAGCGCGTTGGTCACGCCGAGGTAGGCCAAGCAGCACGGCCAGGCATCATCGCCCAGTCGACGCCGACAATCCGATGCATGTCGCAGAATTCGACCAGCGCAACATCCTGCCCCGGTGGTCAGAGTAGCCGTGACCAGAGCGGACGACATTATCGGCACCCGCAGCCGTGCTGCGGGCGCTGGAGCAGCAGGGATTCGAACCTCGCCGCGAAGGTGCCGAGGTTCTGCTCGCCAACTGTCCGATTCATACCCTCGCGCAGCAGCACGCCGAACTCCTGTGTGGCATGAATCTGTTCCTGGTCAGCGGTCTGCTCAACGGCCTCGCCGACACCGGCCTGATCGCCAGACTCGACCCGACGCCGGGCCACTGCTGCGTACGCCTCGGTCAGCGCCCCGACCCCGACCAGCCGGACGCGTGACGGCGCGCTGGCAGCCCCGTCGGAGTGGTACCCCAAGGTGTCCGGGCAGTCTTCACGCGCTTTCGTACATGATCCATGGCCGCACCCCTGCTTCTGTCACGCGGAGGCGTGGGGCGTCAGCCGCGCGCGTTCAGGCCGAGGCCGACCTGGCGGGCCCGGACGATGGCCTGGGCCCGGTCGGTGACCTGGAGCTTCGCGAAGATGTTCGACACGTGGTTGCGGACGGTCTTGTCGGAAAGCGTGAGCCTTCGGGCGATGTCGCTGTTGCTCTTCCCCTCCGCGATGAGATCGAGCACCTCCCGCTCCCGGTCCGTAAGCGCGGGAAACGGATGGCTACCGCGGTCGCCGCGGCGGCCGGCAGCAAGCACCCGCAGCACCCCGACGGCGACATCGGCACCGAAAACCGCTTCGCTGGCCGCGACCGCGCGGATCGCACCCACGATCCGATCACCGCCGGCACCCTTCACCAGATAGCCGCGCGCGCCGGCGCGTAGGGCGGCCACCACCGACTCGTCGTCATCGAACATGGTCAGGACGAGTACCGCCACCCCGGGTAACGCACCGGCGAGCTGCCGGGTTGCCTCGACGCCGTTGACACCCGGCATGTGCAGATCCATCAGCACGAGGTCGGGCTGCAGACTCATGGCCAGGTCGAGGATGTCGGCACCGTTGTCGACCTCGGCGACGACCTCGATGTCGGGTGCGTCGTCGAGCACCGCGGTCAGGCCGGCGCGGAAAACCGGATGGTCGTCGGCGATGAGAACGCGGATCATGACGCCATCACCGGAAGAACCGCCTCCATGCTGGTTCCCTCCCCCTGCCGGAACGTCACGGTGCACGAGCCGCCCAGTTCCTCGGCGCGTTCGCGCATGGAGGCAAGGCCAAGTCCGACCCTGGCCGGCGGAGTCCCGGTCCCGTCGTCGTGGACGGTGATCCGCAGCCCGTCGCGGCTGCTGACGCACACCCGGCAGGTCCGGCCGCCGGAGTGGCGTATGGCATTGGTCATCGCCTCCAGCGCGATCCGGTACGCCGCGACCTCCACCGCGGCGGGCAGCGGCGGCAACCCGTCGTCCTGCCCCTCGACCAGCACCACCGGCGACTCGGCGGGGGCGTTGAGCACGTCCGCGTGCCGCCGCAACGCGTCGACCAGGCGGCCCTGGTCGAGCGCGGGAGGACGCAGGTCGGTCACGATCCGGCGGATCTCCTCCACGCACGCGGCACACTCGTCGTGAAGCCGGGCCAGCAGAGCCACTGCCGGCCCGTCCTGTCCGATACGTCGCACCGCCGTCTCCAGGCCGAGCGTGATGCCGGCCAGTGCCGGCCCCACGCCGTCGTGCAGGTCGCGGCGGATGCGCAGGCGCTCCTCCTCGCGGGCGAGGATGACGCGCTCGCGGGAACGACGCAGGTCGAGCGTCACCCGAACCGCGTGTACGGCGACGCCGGCCTGGCGGGCGAACGAACGCGATGAGCAGGATCGCGGCCAGCCGCGGCAGCAACGGTGACCGCCACATCGCCACCGCCAGCAGCACCGACCCGATCAGGACACCGCCCATGAACATCGCCATGAGCACCGCGCCGGGAATCCCGAAGTCCTTGCTGGCCAGCACGCCGGTCGCGCCCGGTAGGTCGTTCTCCAGCATTCGCCAGTACGCCCCGAGCTCGATCCCGAGCACTGTGGCCAGACCGGTCAGCCCGATGACCATGCAGCCGCCGCCGGTCCACGCGAGCCGCCGCGACGAGCGCCGGGTCAGCGCGACGAGCGCGGCAACCGCGCCGATGAGCAGCGGTACGGACACCAGCCAGAGCGACGTGGTGATTCCCGTAGCGGTGACGTGCGAGGCCCAGTAGGCGACCCGGGTGGCGGGATCTTCTTGCTTGGGCTCCAGCAGTTGCGCCACAAGCTGGGTGAGACCGCCGGCGAGGAAAATGGCGGCGACGCCGTACCGGACTCCGCCGGTGAACACCGGCGCGGGACGCGACGGCGACGCGGGCGCCTCGACCACGATTGACGATGACATGACAGCTCCTCTCGGTGAGCTTTGCTTATGTCTGCAGCCTGCGCGCGTTCGTGTCCCGGATTACAGGGAGCGCGGTCCCGATCTATGGCCGGGACGTCTGCCGGACGGCCCCTGGCGGCGCGGCAGTTCCTCATCGACCTGCCCAGCCAGATCATCGAGGCCGGCATCCGTGCCGAGCCGCTGCGCAGTCATGCCCTATTAGCTAGGGCCCTTCGCGCTGGGCGGCTCCGAGGAAGGCGTAAGTTAGGAGGCCCGTGACCGCCAGGATGGCTGCGATCGCCGCCGCAGGCCGGCTGGTGTGGGGCTGGCCCTGCCACGTGGCGAGGGCGCTCCACGTGCTCGACTGGGGAAACAGGGCGGCGACGACCGTCCAGCCCAGCGGGAGGAACCAGGCGCGGGCCGCGCCGACGACCGTCGCGCACATGGCGGTCAGGCCCAGCAGGCCGGCGGCGTCGCGGAGCACCAGCGCGGCCGGGCCGAAACGGGCGCCAGTGGGCAGGGTGGCGAGCAGCACGACGAGCACGAGCGCCAGCGCGGCCAGCAGGTGCAGGACCCGCCACCAGGGCCAGCGTAACGAAGCTGCGCGTTCCAGGTCCTCGTCCGGGGCGGCCAGTGTGGTCGACAGGACCGCCACCATCAGCACGACCGTCAGCACGACGATCAGGGCCCCGGCGTCGCGGTCGTCGGAGAGGGCCAGCCACAGGGCCCAGATCAGGGCTGCGGCGCCGACGGACGCGGCCAGGGCCAGTGGTACGCGCCGCGCGCGCAGGTAGAGGGTCACCGTGACAGCAATCCGGTGCTGTCCTGGCAGGCCAGGATCGCTTTGCGCACTGCCGCCACGCGGGACAGCGCCTCCGACGACGGCAGCTTCTGCAGGCCCTGCCAGAGCGCGACCGCCTCGGCGTTGAGCTCAGGATCCTCTTCGATCGTCTCGTCGGGTGTGACGCCCACGTCGGGGACCGGCTGGCGGCCGAGCAGGTAGTAGGCGGCTGCCCGTTCCACCGCGCCGCCGCGCTGGCACTGGCCGGTGTTGTCGACGCCGAGGCCGAGGACGATCTCGGGGACCACGGCGGCGGGATAGGCCAGGCCGCCGTGGGCGTCGATCCGTATGGTGATCGTGACGACGTCGCCGTCGCGAGTGGTGGGAAGCGGTTCCCACGCAGCCCACCGTTCCTGGTGCACCTCGGTCGGCGCGTCCGGCAGCTTGGCGAGGACGGCCAGACCCTCGCGGGCGAGCGGGGTCAGCGTGTCGAGCACGTTGGCGTTGACTCGGGTGACGCAGATTTTCGGCACGTCGTAGGTGCAGACGAGCTCGCGGGCGACCGGGTCGATTGGCGCGACGAGGGCGGCCTCGGCGCGGGGGACGATCGCCGCCGCGGCGCCGAAGCCGAGCAGTGCCGGCAGCACGGCGGCCATCCGGACGTGCCGGCTGCGGGCGATCAGCAGCACCGCCCCGGACAGCGCGAGCGCGCCCATCCAGATCGCGAGCGCGCCGGTCACCCGGGGGGCGATGGTCTGGAAGGGGTAGAAGTAGCCGCTGCCGTAGACCGGGGACAGGACCGCGCCCATCCAGTGCGGCCGCATGATCGCGGTGAAGAAGACCAGCAGTACGCCGGCCACGGCGAGCGCGGGGGCGGTCACCAGGGCCGGCAGGAGCCGCCCGATGCCCAGGCCGAGCCAGGCCGCCGCGACCATGGAGAGCACGCCGGTCAGCACGATGACGACGATGTCCGGCGGGAAGTAGGCGGCGGTCGGGGCGATCCGCATCCCGCCCGCGACGATCACGAGCAGATAGGCGAGCCCGAGCGTGGCTCCCATCGCGACGAGGACCGGTAGCATCCGCCGCGCGCGGGACCGAGGTGTGGTGGCGAACAGCTCACCGACCTTGGCCCGGTGCTCGCGGCGGCCCTGCCAGGCGCCGGCGGCCAGGGCGAGCGGCCACAGCAGGATGGTGTATTCCTTCGCGGTCAGCACGAGGGGCATCCAGCCCTCCGACCAGCGTCCCGGATCGATGTAGAGGGCGGCGACGCCGACCGTCAACGCGAGCAGGGCGGCGCCGGCCGCGGCGGAGCGGCGCAGCTCGAGTCCTAGGGTGCTCATCGGACGGCCTCCGCGCGGTGGCGGCGCAGCAGGGCCGAGTAGCCGCGTTCAGCGGGGCTGTCGCCTGTATGGCCGTCGTCGCCGAGCGCGACCAGCGCAGCGGGCGTGCCCTGCCACACCAGCCGGCCGTCGTTGATCAGCACCACCTCGGTGCAGGCGGCGACCACGTCCTCGACCAGGTGGGTGGAGACCAGCACGCAGGCATCCACGCCCAAGTCGCGCAGCAGCTCGCGCAGGTCGAGGCGCTGCTCGGGGTCCAGACCGACGGTCGGCTCGTCCAGCAGCAGCACCTGTGGGTCGTTGACGATGGCCTGGGCGATGCCGGCCCGGCGCAGCATGCCACCGGATAGTGTTCTGAGCCGGGCATCGGCCTTGGCGCTGAGCCCGACGCGGTCGATCGCACGCTGCGTGGCCGCCGGGATGCCGGCCTTCGGCATCTCCTTCAACCAGGCCATGTACGCCACGAACTCGCGCACCGTGAATCGCGGGTAGAAGCCGAAGTGCTGCGGCAGGTAGCCCAGCGCGCGCCGGGCGGGGCGCAGGTCGGCGCGAGCGTCGACCGGGGTGCCGAGCAGGGTCAGCCGGCCGTCGGATGGCTTGAGTACCGTCGCGAAGGCGCGCATCAGCGTGGTCTTGCCCGCGCCGTTGGGTCCCAGCAGGCCGTGGACACCGGTAGCCAGTTTCAGATCGAGCCCGTCGACGGCCAGGTGGCGTCCGGCGCGTACCTTCAGCGCCTCGGCGTGGATGGCCCAGGGATGGGTGGTGGCGACCGTCTCGGCTGTGCTCACCGCTCGCATGGTGGTCCTTTCAGAACGAGGTCAGGCGCCGGAAACTGCCGGCGCGGAGGAGGGTCAGGGCGGCCAGCACGACCGTGGCAAGGGCCCACGGGCCGGTGGCGGCGGGCTCGAGCAGCGCGGGCAGCTCGGCGGTGGCGAGGCTGGGGGCGACCACGGCGGCGGCCCAGGCTGCCATCAGGCCGATCGCGGCGCGGTGTACGCCGACGGCGGAGCCGAGCAGCAGCGTGGCGCCGGTGAAGGCCAGGCAGGGCAGCAGCATCAGCGCGAGATTCGTCCGATTCGCGCTGGCGGTGGCGAACACGGCGAGCACCGGGATGACGAGGACCAGCACCACGGCGGTGCGCCGCAGCAGCATCGTCAGACCGGCCGACGGGGTGCCGGCGATCAGCTCCCAGGCCGGGTCGGCGCGCCTGCTCCAGGCGGCCGCGATCCCGGGCAGCGGCGCCAGGGGCGCGAGCAGCAGCACCAATGAGGGCAGCTCGGGCAGATAGTGCGTGAGCAGGGCGGCGCTGCCGAGTACGGCGGCCGTCATGGCGATCCAGGGCAGCAGCGCCGCCACCAACCAGCGCTGCCGCGCCGGCGTACGGAAAAGGACCCTGGGTTCCGGGACGGGGTTGGCGGTGATCGCGCGGTCGACGGCGATCGCGACCTCGGCGATCAGGGCACGCGAGTCGGTCGTGGTGCTGCCGGCCAGGCGGGCGCGGCAATCCGCGCAGGCCTCCAGGTGCACCTCGATCGACCAGACGGTCACCTCGTCCAGGCCGCTGTCGCCCTGGGCGTAGCGGTGGATTTTGTCGAGGGTGGGATGCGTGCTCATGACAGGGCCTCCCGCAGGGCGATCCGGGCGCGGCGTACCCGGGACTTGACGGTGTTCTCCGGCACGCCCAGCAGCACGGACGTTTCGCGGACGGAGAGGCCGTCGAGAACGGTGGCGCGAAGCGCCTCGCGGACCTCGATCGGCAGGGCGGCCAGGGCCTGTTCGAGCTCCTGCCCCACCCGGCCGGCCATCACCTCGTCCTCGGCGGCGGGCACGACCGTGTCGGCCGGGTGTACCTGCGGCACCGGGGCCTGCCGGGAGCGGCGCCGGAACGCGTCGACCAGGCGGTGTGCGGCGATGGTCCACAACCAGCCGACGGCGCTGCCCTTGACGGAGTCGCCGGCGAAACTGCCGGCCGCCCGCCAGACCGCCAGGTAGGTCTCCTGAAGCACGTCGGCGACCACGTCCGGGTCAGCGCACCGGCGGCGCAGCCGCACCTCCAGCCATGGCGCCGTGCGCCGGTAGAGTTCGTCGAAGGCCCGCCGGTCACCGTGGGCCACGCGGTGTACGAGCTCCTGCTCGTCGGCCCCGTCCAGGCTTTGTCTCACACCGGGTAAGACGACGGTCTCCTCATGGTCCGGTCCGCACAACGGTGTGATCGCCGCCACTGCCGTCGATCAGCCGAACGGCGCACAGTCGTGCAGGCGGCGGATCTGGTCGACGTCGTCGCGCACCAGAAAGGTGTTGCGGCGCGTTCCGCAGGCTGGCCCACCTACCCTACCGGCAGTGCCGAGACGGTCGAGGACGCCGTGCAGAGCCGCGCACCACGTCATGCCGGGCAGGTTCCCGGCTGGCGAGGATCAAGGAGGTGGCGGCAACAGCCGAGCTGGCTGTTGCCGGTGAGGCCGAGGGTGGCGAGCCGGGCCAGGTTGGTGGCGGCGGCCAGGAGTTTGAAGTCGGCGGCGACGCGGTGCAGGGCGCGACGGCCGCCGTGGCGGCGGCGCGCGAGGTGGGCGATCTTGCGTTCGACTTTGGGGCGGGTGGCGCGGTAGTCGGCCCGCCAGCCGGGGTCGGTCTGGCGGGTCCGGGCGGCCGTGAGGTGGGTTTCCCAGCGGCTGATGGTGATCTGCCGGCCGGTCTTCGACTCGGTGCACTGCGCCTGCATGGACGTGGCTGAGGGGTAAGGGCGCGACACCGACCACCAACGAACCACCTGAACTCAGGCGCTACGCAAAGTCATCCATCGTTACGCGGAACGGCTCACTGGCCGTCGTGGTGGATCCCAACGCGGAGGACGTGCTCGATCACGCCGTCGAGCTTGTCCCTGGCCGCAGCCAGCTCCCTGATGCGCTGATCGATGGCGTCACGCTCGTGACGGATCTTGTCGTACATGCTGCCGGTGACCATCCCAGTCGACACGCAAGGCAGAAGATCGACGATGGCGTGGCTGGGCAACCCCGCGGCGTACAACTGCTGGATCAGCTGTACCCGCTCCACAGCGCCCTCCTCATAGATGCGCTGCCCACCCGGCGTACGGGTCGAGTCCAACAACCCCTGCTGCTCGTAATAGCGCAGCGACCGCACGCTCACACCCGCCTGGTCTGCGAGCTCCCCGATACGCATCGTGTCTCTCCCATCACATTCGCACGGTGCAACTTGTCTCTGACGCCAATGTCAGGTTCTAGCGTAGGCGACGGCTTCAGAAGGACGAGGAACCGAACACCGGGCCCGGTCTTCTGATACCGACGGAAGGCACATGCCGGAGTCGGAAGAGAGCAGATCCGCCTGAGGAGGCACATACATCATGAGCAGCGACATCAACGGCACCGACAGCACTGAGGACAGGATCGACCTGAGCGGAAAGAGCGAGCGGTACAAGAAGGGCATCGCCTACTACGAGGCGATCCACGGTGCGGCGGGCGCGAAGTCCTTCGATGCCCTGGAAGCAATCGCTCCGGGGTTCGCGGACCTGCTCATCGAGTTCACCCTCGGTGACATTCACTCCCGCCCCGGCCTGGACGTGAAGACCCGCGAGCTCATCACCGTAGCGGCGTTGACCGCCATGGGCACCGCGAACCTCCAGCTCAAGACCCACGTCGACAGCGCCATGAACGCCGGGTGGACCAAGGAGGAGATCATCGAGACCATCACCCAGATGGCCATCTACGCCGGCTTCCCCGCCGCGCTGAACGGGTTCTTCGCCGCCGCCGAGGTCTTCGCCGCCCGCGAGGCAGCGGCGGCCAGCCAGGAGGCCTGACATGCGTCTCGCAGGACAGACCGCTCTGGTCACCGGCGCGAACAGGGGCATCGGCCGCCGGTTCGTCACCGAACTCCTGAACCGTGACGTGCGCAAGGTCTACGCCGGCATCCGCAACCCGGACACTGCCGACCAAGAGCTGCAGGAGGACCCGCGTGTGGAGATCCTGATCCTGGATATCACCGACACCGCCACTGTTACGGCCGCAGCCGGGCACGCTGGTGACGTCTCGGTGCTGATCAACAATGCGGGCATTTCCACCACCCAGGCCCTCCTCGATCTCAAGGCCCCCGACGCCTTCAGCGCCGTCAAGCGCGAGATCGAGACCCACCTGCTCGGAACGCTCTCCATGGCCCAAGCATTCGCGCCCGCACTCAGGCAGCACCACGGGGCGATGGTCAACATCTTGTCCGCGCTGTCGTGGTTCTCCTACCCTGGCTCAGGCGCCTACTCAGCCGCCAAGGCCGCTCAGTGGAGCCTGACCAACAGCCTCCGACTCGAGCTCGCGCCCGCAGGTGTGCTCGTCCAGGGAGTACACCTGGGCGCGGCCGACACCGACATCAGCGCCGGCTACGACGGACCCAAGATCGACCCTACTGAGGTCGCACGAGCCAGCCTCGACGGCATCGAGGAGAACCAGATCGAGATCCTCGTCGACGACTGGAGTCGGGCCGTCAAAGCCGCACTCACCGGCGAGCCGAACGCCGCACTCACCGCACTACTCAGCTAGAAACCGGTCCCAGGGTTCGTGGCGCGCCAACACCAAGACGCGCCACGAACCACCACCAGCGCCGGGGCCAACCCAAGGCGTCAACCCGGGGCCACCCGACCACATCGACCACCGGCGGACCACCTTTGTTGTTCGCGCGTTTGACCCTGAAACGGCTCTGGCGGCCGCACGAAAGGGCCGGTCAGATCGAAAGCGTGAAGAGGCTCCACGCCCACTCGCCCGTCAGCTCGGCATGTCGTTCGGGGTTCTCGCGGATGGCCGTCACGAGATATCGCAGACCCGTTGCTGGGTAGTCGGCGCTCTCGGCCGCGGCGATCACCTCGTCGAGGAAGGCGCACTGGTCGCCGGTGCCAGCTCCGGCGAGCCATTTTTGCGCGCGGGCGAGCGCCTCGTGCGGGCCTCCGCCGGCGGTCAGCTCATGGTAGAAGCGGGCGGCCATGACCGCTGAGGCGTCCTCGCTGACGGAAAGTAGCGGGGCGACGACCGCGGCGGCGCCGGCGTGAAGGAAGCGGCGGGCGGGCCGAAGGTCTGGTCGGGCAGGCCCGGGTCGGGGCTTGCGGTCTCGCAGCTGGCCAGGAAGACCAGCGGACCGGCCGAGAGGTCGGCGCGCAGGATGTCGGAGGCGCGGATGGCCCCGCCGCCTGGCAGGTATACGGCGGTCTCGACGGCGTCGGCACGCCCCGCCAGTCCGTGCGTGCTGAAGTGCACAACCGAGCGGCCCTCGATCGCGGTCAGCGCGGCGGCCGGTTCCCGCTCGGCCACTGTGGTCGTCGGCGCGTACTGGGAGAGAGCTTCGGCTTCGGCCGTGCGCAGGAAGTTGACGTTGGAGGTGGTGCCTAGAACCGCGACGGCGGAATTACGAGGCGGCGCCGGCGGAATTGCGGCGGCGGTGTGGCCGCTCGCGGCGAGCAGCAGCGGGTGGCCAAGCAGGCGGCGCGCCGCAGCCAGGGGCAGGTCGGCGAACGGGCCGCACGGAACCACAACCAGTGGCGCGTCGTCGGGCACGAGGTCGAGCAGCGGCCCGGCCACGGCCCGGTTCAGCCAGCGGCCGCAGCGTGCGACAGCGGCTGGGAGGCCGGTACGGCGGTCGTACGCGCGGCGCAGCCGTCGCCGTTGCCAGGTGACCGCATTGAGTGTGACCTCGGGCAGCAGACGGACGTCGGCCGTGCCGTCCGAGTAGGTGACGAGGATCGCCCCGCCAGTTTCCGTGCAGATAAGGTACGCCGTGTGCCGGTCGTGGCGGGTGGAGATGTGGACGGGCGGCAGGCCGGGTACACGGTCGAGGGGTTCGTCGCTAGCTGGGCCGCCGCGGTCGAGCCAGGTCTGTATGGCCCGCCTGGCCGCGCGTACGCGTGGATCGGAATCCTCGGGGTCGAGCTGGGCCGCCGCCGACAGCAGGCGCGATTCCCGGGCGCGGAGCATGTCGACCACGCGGGTGGCCGCGGCGGGATCGCCGGAGCGTGCATGCAGCAGCGCCGTGAGCGCGGTCAGCGATTCTGCGTGCTTCTGCCAGTTCCGCTGATCACGGCGCAGCAGCTGGCCGGGCAGGATGACGCCGAGCGCGTCGAGGCCGCGGTGGCAGAAGTCGAGTGCTCGCGCGTCGTCGCCGTCGCGGACCGCCTGGAGAGCGCCCTCGCGGGCCGCTCCGAGAGCACCGATCGCCTCGTAACGCAGGAAGCCCGTGAGCGCCTCGTCGAAGTCCGCGAGCCGCCGGGAAATCTCCGCGCGACCCAGCAGGAGGCCGGGCCGCCCTGACGAGTCCGGCGGTGTCCCGGCGAGGGCCTCGTCGAACAGCGCTTCTGCGGTCGTGGCCGCGCTCGGATCGAGGCGGGCCAGGTCGTGCCAGGCCCAGGCCAGGCTGCCGACCCGGCCGGGCCGGCGGACGTCCGCAGGGCCGGTGAGCGCGAGGGCCTCTTCCTGAAGCGCGATCGCCGCCTGGAGCCCGGCCCGGTCTGGCCGCCAGAGCCGTGTCGTGATCCCCGCGTGCTGGAGAATCATGGCAAGCCGGTCCCGATCACCGGCACGCCGGGCGAGGCGCACCGCCGTCCGGTGCCGGGCGGCGGCCTCGCGAAGGTATGCCCGGTCCAGTGTGATCTCGCCAGCAGTGGCTTCGCCTGGGGTTTGGCGACCTTCCTGGTCGGCCGTTCCGCTGCGGACGCCAGACGAGCCGCTGCCCGGGGGCGGCCTACTGGCACTGGCCACGCTGGTCGCCTGCTTGTTCGTGCTGCTGTCAGTCGTCGCTGGAGCGGGGGATACCTGGAAGACGGCACGTCGGCCGGCTCGAGGGAACCGTGGTTGACAGCTATCGATTCGTGGTGGACCCTCCTGCTACGTTCTACATAATGTTCGGGAGCCCGGGCGGTGAGGAATACGGATGCGGACCATCGACTGGCGGGACGACAGGATCGTCGCGATCGACCAGACCCGGCTGCCGCACGAGGTTGAGTTCCTGGAGATCGACACCGTCGAGGACCTGATCGCCGCGATCCGGTCCCTGGCGATCCGGGGTGCGCCGGCGATCGGCGTCGCCGGTGCGCTCGGAGTGGCCCTTGCCGCCCGTCGGCACCCGGACCCGGCCGAGCTGCGCCGGGCCGTCGACGCGCTCCGCGCCGCCCGCCCCACCGCGGTCAACCTCGCCTGGGGCGTCGACCGGGTCCGCGCCCGCCTCGACGCCGAGGGCGCCGAGGCGGCCCTCGCCGAGGCCCTGGCCGTGCTGGCGGAGGACGTCCGCTGCTGCCGGGAACTCAGCGAACGCGGCGCCCGCTGGTTGGTCGACACCGTCGGGTCGCAGGTGGCGGTGCAAACGCATTGCAACGCCGGAGCACTGGCCACCGTTGAGTGGGGCACCGCGCTCGGGGTCGTCCGGTCCCTCCAGGAGTACGGCGTGCTCACCCACGTGTACGCCTCGGAGACCCGCCCGCTGCTCCAGGGCGCCCGGCTGACCGTGTGGGAACTGGCCCAGATCGGCGCGCCGCACACCCTGGTGGTGGACTCGGCGGCCGCATCGGTGCTCGCTCAGGGCCGGGTCGACGCGGTGGTGGTGGGCGCGGACCGGATCACCGCCAACGGCGACGTGATCAACAAGGTGGGCACGTACCCGCTGGCGCTGGCAGCGGCCCGGGCCGGGGTGCCGATGGTGATCGCCGCCCCGGAGTCCACCGTCGACCTGGCCACCCCGTCCGGTCGGGACGTGCACATTGAGGTACGCGACCCCGAGGAGATCACCGCCCTGGGGGCGGTGGCGCTGGCCCCGAAGGGCACGGGCACGCTCAACTACGCCTTCGACGTGACCCCGGCGGACCTGGTCACCGCCATCGTCACCGAGCGTCGGGTCATCCTGCCGGCCGCCGGCGGTCGCCCCGACGACCCCATCGACCGGAGCTGACCCGCCGACCCCACGAGGAGTCACACTCCGATGCGTAACCGCTGGTCCGCCGCCGATGCCCCGGACGGCTCCTCTCCGATCGCGCGACTCGTGTACGCGTCCCGGCTGCTCGGGGCCGACCCCTGCCTGGTGCTGCACGGCGGGGGGAACACCTCTGTCAAGACGACGGTCACCGACCTCACCGGGGAGCCGGTGGCGGTGCTGCACGTGAAGGGTAGCGGCTCCGACCTGGCGACGATGGACTCTTCCGGGTTCACCGCGCTGCGGCTGGACCGGCTGCGGGCGCTGCTGAGGCTGGAACGCCTCGGCGACAGCGACATGATGAACGAGTTGCGCTGCGCCCGGCTCGACGCGAGGGCACCGGACCCGAGCGTGGAGACGCTGCTGCACGCGCTGCTGCCGCACCCGGTCGTGCTGCACAGCCACGCCGACGCGCTGCTCGCCCTCACCAATCAGCCGGACGGCGCCCGGCTGGTCGATGAAGTTTACGGCGACAGCGTCGTCGTGGTGCCGTACGTCATGCCAGGGTTCGACCTGGCCCGGCGATGCGCGGACCTCTACCCGGCCCACGCTCACGCCGGAACGGTCGGCATGGTGCTGCTCCACCACGGGCTCTTCACCTTCGGCGCGGACGCCGAGGAGGCGTACCGCCGGCACATCGACCTGGTCAGCCGGGCGGAGGAGCGGATGGCGCTGCCGCGGCCCCGGGTCGCGCCGGCCACGCCCCCGCCGGTGGACCGGGTGCGGCTGGCCCGGCTGCGCCGGGACGTCTCCCGCACGGCGGGCGCCCCGATGCTGCTCAGCCGCCATGAGGATCCGGCCGTGCGGGCCTTCCTGGACCGGCCCGACCTGGCGGCGGTCGCCACCCGGGGCCCGGTCACCCCCGACCACGTGCTGCGCACCAAGCGGATCCCGCTGATCGGCACCGACACGGCCGGCTACGCCGACGCCTACCGCCGGTACGTCGAGCAGCACCGCTCCCGGGCGCGGACCACGCTGACCATGCTCGACCCGGCGCCACGGGTGATCCTCGACCCGGAGCTGGGGATGCTTGCCGCCGGTCGGTCGGCGGCCGAGGCCCTGATGGCCCGGGACCTCTACCGGCACACGGTCGACGTGATCGAGGCCGCCGAGGCGGTTGGCGGCTACCGGGCGCTGCCGGCGGAGGACATCTTCGACCTGGAGTACTGGGAGCTGGAGCAGGCGAAGCTGCGGCGGGGCGGACCGGCACCGGAGTTCGCGGGCGAGGTGGCGGTGGTGACCGGGGCGGCCTCCGGCATCGGCCGGGCCTGCGCCGAGGCGCTGCTGGCCCGTGGGGCCTGCGTGGTGGCCCTGGACAGGGACCCGTCGGTCGGCGCGTCCGACGGACCGGCCCGGTTCGGCCTGACCGTCGACGTCACCGACGCCGCGGCCGTGGACGCCGCCCTGGACGCCGCCGTGGATCGCTTCGGCGGGGTGGACATGGTCGTCGCGGCGGCCGGGATCTTCCCGCCGAGCCGGGCGATCGCCGAGCTGGATTTGGCCGAGTGGCAGCGCAGCATGGCGGTCAACGCGGAGTCCGTGGCATACCTCTTCGCCCAAGCCCACCCGCTGCTGGCGCTCGCGCCCCGCGGCGGCCGGGTGGTCGTGGTCGCCTCCCGCAACGCCCTCGCCCCCGGACCCGGCGCGGTCGCCTACTCTGCCTCAAAGGCGGCGGTGACGCAGGTGGCGCGGGTGGCGGCCCTGGAATGGGCGGGCGACGGCATCCGGGTGAACGTGCTGCACCCCGACGCGGTCTTCGACACCGGGCTGTGGAGCCCGGAGGTGCTCGACGCTCGGGCCCGGCACTACGGGCTGACCGTGGCGGAGTACAAGCGACGAAACCTGCTCGGCACCGAGATCACCAGCGTCCGGGTGGGGGAGTTGGCCGCCACGCTCTGCGGGGAGACCTTCGCGGCCACCACCGGGGCGCAGATTAGCGTGGACGGCGGGAATGAGCGGGTGATCTGAGGCCTGTTGTGCGGTCGGCGGAGCGCACTGGGCGGACTGGGGCGATGCCCCCGCGGCGCACGCCGCCGGCGTACCCATGGGTCGTCGCGTTGCTCGTGGCGGCGAACTCCGCTGATGCCCGCCTGGGCACGCGGTCACATTGGCGGCAGGGCGGCGGATGATCAGGTTGTTGGTGTGCAGGCAGGTGGCGAGCTTTTCCGGGTCGGGGCTGCACAGCGCGGGATGGTGGCGGTGTAGTCCGCGGTCGTGTCGGATGCGGTCCAGCAGGTGGTCTTCGCGGATGTAGAGGATCTTCGGTTGGGGAGAGGTCCTGGTGCGGCTGCTGGTGTGGCCGTGCCGGAATCGGTAGCCGGGACGACCGTGGACCCAGTGGGAGTCCATGATTCGCCGCGGAAGCCGCAGCCTACGAGGCCGGCCAGAAGGTAGTGGCGAGAAGCGCCATCAGCGGGGGCAGGCCGGACGCCACGACGACACGATGGCGGCCATGATTGATCAGATCGAGGCCCGCCTCACCTCGTGGTCACCGCTGCCTGAGTCCGCACGACGGTCCGATGCGGATGACCGCACGAGCACGAGCCGAGGCCCTCGGCGTGACGTCCCTGACCGGTAACCCGCCGTCCGGGGCGCAAGCCCGTGGCCATCGGGTGCGATTTCCTGCCCGTGTAGCCCGCGTTCGGGTCGGCTCACCACCGACCCGAACGGCGACCGCGACGGTGGACGGGCTCCGAGCAGCGCCGGAGTCGCCGGCTCACCAAGGCGCGGATCATGGCCAGAGCTCAGCCAGCAACACGGCGGGGAGTCGCCAGGTGGAGTGAGGCGGTCTCGTAGTTGTCCAGGTTCTCGTAGTAGCCCGGGCGGGCCGAGAACACGAGGGTGGTGGGCTCCTCCGAAGGCCCAGATTCCAGCGTCTCTGGCCAGTTCTCCAGCGCCGCCGGCATGTCGTAACGGAATGACACCGGGTCGCTCTCGTACCAGTGAACGCCGTCCTTGTCGGCGTCGTGCCAGCCCGGAGGCAGTTCCCCGTCCGGCTCCACATAGACCTGCCGCGACCAGCCCTCGAACTCGTACAGCGTCTTTGCGAACTCCCGCCATCGCTCGGGGAACGCGGGCACGATCTCCTCGAGCCACCATCGCCGGACCACGTCACGCAGCTCCGGCTGGCTGTGCAGGTCCCGGAGCGCCGCGGCGATGGCCGGCGACTCCGCGAGCAGCGGCAGCTTCGCGCGGAACGCGGCGGCGGCCGGGTCGTCGGACCGCTCGAAGTAGGCCTTGAGACCCAGGATGACCTGGGACTGGGTCATCTCGAGCACGTCGAACAGCGGCCGCCAGACGTGCCGCAGGAACTGCTGCTCCCCGATCACCCGGGCCCAGAACACGAACCGCTGCATCTCCATGTTCTCGGACAAGGTGGAAGTTCGGTTGGCCAGCACGTATTCGAAGTCATCGTCCTCGCCGCGGATCGTGACGAACCCGTGCATCTCCCGGTTCTCCGCGTACGCGGTGTTAGGGAGCACCAACATCGGGTAAACCGCGATCCGGGAGACCTTCTTGGCGAGCCTGTCGTAGCCGCGAAGGAACGACTCCACGGTCTCCCCCGGCGCTCCCCAGATCAGCTCGCCGTAGCATTCCAGACCCTCTTCGTGGAGCCAGTCGGCCATGCTCTCCCACTGGTTGACCTTCATGTTCTTGCGGAGCATGTCGGTCAGCGCCGCGTCGTCCAGGGTCTGCAGCGCCAGCGTGAACAGGCCGTGCAGGCCGTGCTTCTTGAGGTCCCGCACGATCTTGTAGAACCGCGGCGACTTGTTCTTCGCCCAGCTGGTGATCAACGCCTCTGGATAGCCGTACTTCTCCTTGGTCTTGATCACTAGTTCGACGAACTCCTCGTCCGCCTCGAGCAACCCGAAATTGGAGTCGCAGAGCACGAGCGACGGGGCCTTGTAGAAGCCGAACATATCCAACTCGGCGGCGAGCCGCTCGGCGGAGAAGGACCGCATCTTCTGGCCGATCGCGCCGCCCCAGTAGCAGAACGAGCATTTGTACGGACAACCGCGATTGGTCTCCATCAGCGCTACGTCGTAACGGAAGTTCCCGGTGGCGTCGGCCATCGGGATGGCGCCGGTCAGGAAGGGGGACGGCACCACGTCCAGGTCCTCGATCCGGTCGCGGTCGGGCGTGGTGTGGTGCGTGCCGTCCGGCCGCCGGTAGGAGATCCCCCGTACGTGCACCGGGTCGAATTCCCGATGCTCGAGTACGTGGGTCAGCAGCTCATGGAAGGTGTGTTCGCCCTCGCCGTTGACGACGATGTCGACCCACGGGAAATGACGGAAAACCCGTTCGGACTGGTAGGCCACGTGGTTTCCGCCGAACACCACCAGTCCGCGCGGATTTACCTGCTTGAACGTCTCGGCCAGCGCTCCGAAGCTACGGTAGTTCCAACCGAGCACGGAGAACGCCAGCACGTCGGGGATCTCACCACTCAGCAGATCCTTGGCCATTTCCTGCAGCTGCGCACCGCCGCGGAAGTTGGAAATCGTCGCCTCGACCTCCCCGGTGAAGTCGACGTCGGCGTCGATCACCGCCTTCAGATAGCCGACGGCGAGCGGCATCGAGTCGACTGGCATGTCCCAGGCGCCCTGCTGCACTAATCTGACCTTCAACACGGAGGTCACCTCGCTCTTCATGCCCGCTCTCCTGGCGCACGCTTTTCCGCCCTAATGAAAAATGCCAGGCCGATGGACGACTCTTCGCGCACAACGAGCCCGGCCTGGTCCAGCCATCCCTTGAACTCGTCGAGGTCGTACATCTCAAGGCCCTGCTCGGCCTGCGGGAGGTGAATCGAAGCGAGGAAGTGCCGATAGATCGGGTCCTCGGAGTTGCGGAAGCTGTAGATCGTGAACGTGCCTCCAGGCCGCAGGCACCGGCCGATCTCGGCGAAAATTGGGGCGGTGTCCTCGTAGAGAAACGCGTGCGGCCCGTTCCAGCACATCACCGCGCCCAGCGTGTCGTCGCCGAACGGAAGGACCCGCGCATTCGTCACGACTGCGGGCACCTCCGGCAACCGGTCCCGCAGCGAGGCGAGCATCGTCGGCAGCATGTCCAGCGCGATCACTCTCTGATGCCCGACGGCCTGAGCGAGGGCCATCGTGAATCCGCCCGGTCCGGCGCAGAGGTCGAGCACGGGCCCCTCCGCCGGGCGTACGAGCTCGGCGATGCGCTTCGCCTCGAAGGCGGCCGACACCGGCCCATCCCACGTGAAGCCGCACAGCCGCTTGAAATTGGGCCGGGCCGTCGCCTCGATGAAATGGGACATGGTGGGGATCTTCAAGAGCTGGGACTGGAGACCCGCGTCGCCGTCCGGTGCGGTGAAGTAGAGCATCCCCTGCATGATCGGATATTTCTCGGCGCAGCCGGCGCAGCGGGCGAAGCCGGACTCGAACGCCAGACCGCCGCCGCAGCGCGGACAGCGGAATGCCGCCTCGTGCCTGCGGAAGATCTCGATATCCGCTTCCGGCGGATCCGGGTAGCGCGGCGCGAGCGAGTCGGGCTCGATTGGCGTCGGCGCGCCGTTCCGCACCGCCCAATACGCCTTTGCGCCGGTGAATGCCAGCACGGAGGTGGTGTCCTTGTGCCACTGCGCCTCGATCTGCTCGGCGTTCAGCGTCTTGATCTGTGCTCGGTCGTGCGCACGCTCGGACTCGTCCATCTCCCAGGCCGCCGGATAAGGGAACACGCGGCCGATGTTCGGCTCCGGGTCGTTGGGGTCGAACCGGAGCAGGGCACGATCCAGCCGCGCCCGGTCGTCGAATTCGAGGCCGAGCTCGTCGGCTACGGCGAGGACGCGGCGCCGGTCGTCGGGGAAATGCGCGACGAGATACTGCAGGGCAAGCGAAAGCCCCAGCCCCTTCGGGGCACGCCGCCACAGTGCGAGATAGCGGTCGAGTCCGGCGCGGACCGCCGAGTTCAGCTTGCCGCCTGCGGCCGGATTTTCTCCCCCGGCGAGCAGCCCGAGGAGGATCGAAAGGTGCCCCTGCCGCAGTTCGTCCACCTGGTCCAGGCACGCCACAAGGTGCGGTACCGCAGGCAGCGCGAGTTCGGTCGGATCGCCGGGCCGCCACAGCGCACCGACGAGCCGCTGGTATGCCTCCTCTAGCCCGCCTGCGGGCGCGGCGACGAATGAGTCGATCAGTGTGGCGACTGGATTGGGGTCGGAACCAGCCATGACCTCACTCCTTAAATAATCCACCGACGAGAAATCTCACCGAGCCGCCGTACGCGCGGACCGTCCGGCTTGCCATTTCTCCGGGCAACCGTATTGCGATGTTTACACAATCGAACATGCAGCGTCTTCTCCGAAAATGCTTGCTCCCGGTCGGCTTACCTGGCGTCCCCGATTGGGCTCGAATCAACCACAAAATCCTTCTAGATGGCTCATCTCTGCCGCTGGGCTACGGGTGCCGAGCGGCAATTCCCTCGCCCGACACTTCTTCAGTAGCAGCGTCCACGCCGTCGCCGGGATTGGGCACGGGCAGAACGCACGACACGATAAGCGCCCGGGTCTCGGCTATCCGGTCCCGGGCTTCAGCGAACGCCTCCAGCGTGCCATTCGGCGATGGTGTACGGAGAGTTGGCGAGCGACCGAAACAAGCGCCGTCCGCCTCGCGTCCAAGATCTGGCCCGGGGCCTACGCCCCGGACCCCGCATTACTTGATCGCCAGCGGATTGATCGGTGCGGCGACCGCGCGGGACAGGACCATGTGGACCGGCAGAAACACCTCCCGTGGCTCCCCGGCAGCCCTCGATCGCCCAGTTGTCCGAGCACACCGCGGCCACGTCACGGACACGCAGCCACCCACAGCAGCTCAGCCCGAGCCCGGGCTCGCCGGTCATGAATGCGCCAGGTCGTCCGGCGTGATCACCGCGCCGGCTTCCAGCCACTCCACGCCCCTGAGAGCGGTGATGTCTAGCAGCACCCCCGACCGTCGATACCGGCAATGACGGCGCTGACCAACTCCTTCAGCAGCGCGTCGGTCTTCGGCCTGGCGTCGTCTACCACCGCCGTCATCCCGAACATCCCGGACCAGCGGTGACGATGAGGTTGCTCCACAGCTGGCGTGCCCACCACAGATCGCGGTGCGGATCGTCCGGCTCGCGGGTGGCCACCACCGCCCGGGCACGGCCGGGACGGCAGAGAAGCCCTCGAAGCAGTGCCCGCCACTCCGTACGGTGATTCGCTGGCCGGCGGCCACCGCCTCCTCGACCGCTTCGACTACCTGGTCGGTGGAGGTCGGAATCCGCACTGGCTCCGGGGCGGGTCGGAACCGGTGGTCGCGGAGGCCGCCCGCCCGGCGGCCGAAGTCACGGTCATGATCGCACCGTCCATCGTTCTGTCAGTTCACGGCGAACCGGCGCGGTCCCGCCGGGCCGGGCGACTCACCGAGGCAGTCGGCGTTGTAATCGTCAAGCTGTCGCTGCGCCTGCGAGGAGGCCTCGGCGAAGCGCCGGTCCGGGTCAGCGCCGCGGGCCAGCACGTCGTCCATCGCCTGGGTGACCACGTCATGCAGCCCGGCGAGGTCACCCAGCAGGGCACCCCTGGCCGCGTACGAGCCGTTGGAGGCGTCGAGCTGGTCGAGCGCCGCCCGGTGCTGGGGGCTGGCCTCGAACCAGCCCTCGCTGTCGAGGAGATCGACGCTCGACCGGGTGACCGGCATGAACCCGGTTGTCTTGTGCCGGCTGGCGGCATGCTCGGCCGAGAGCAGGTACTGCATGAACGCCAGCGCCCCGTCCCGGGTCGCCTCATCGAGGCCACCGCAGAGCCACAGCGCGTCGCCGCCGACGACGTTCCCGGCGTAGGGGACCTCACCGTTGTGGGGCATCCGGCTGGCCGTGACTTCGAACCCGCTCTGCCGGCCGGCGTCGACCATCCGGTCGGCCTCCACCGACGTACTCAGAACGAAGGCGACCCGCTGCTCGGCGAAGGCCTGATAGTTCCGTTCCCAGGCGTCGCCGGTGCGGTCACCGATCGCGCACACCCCGGAATAGTGGTAGTACCCGCTGCGATGCAGCTGCTGCCACCAATGGACGAACGCGAGCATCGCCTCAGAGTCCAGCTGGACCTGCTGGGCGCGGCCGGTCCGGCCGTTGTCCGGTTCGGCCAGCACGGCCCCCTGCTGCGCCACCGCCTGTTGGAAGATCCAGCCGGCGTTCGGCCAGGTGACCCCGGGGCCGGCGGCGCCGGCCCGACCGGCCAGCTTCCGGCACGCCGCGGTCAGCTCCGACCACGTCCGCGGGATCTCCCGTACGCCGGACTTCGAGAGCAGGGAGTTGTTGGTGTAAAGGAGGGTGGTCGAGGTCAGAAGTGGCATGGCGAGCAGCTCGTCATCGAGCGTGTAGTACGCGTGGATGGCGGGCACCAGGTCGTCGATCACGACCGGGTGGCCGAGGATCTTGGTGCGCCCACCGATCGCCCGCTGCACCGGCGTGAACAGCGGTTCGCCAGTATGGGTACGCATGTCGCGAGCGAGCTGTGTGGAGGTGAAGAGGTACGGCACAATGGCGGGCCGGTGACCGCGCTGGGCCGCCCGGTGCACCTCCTCGGGCAGCGACTGGTATGAGGAACACTCGACTATCTCGATCCGGTAGTCGGGGTGCTCCTGTTCGAAGGCCCTGGCGAGCTCACGTACCTCAGTCAAGAACAGCGGCACTGCCGGATAGCTCGGCATCCATACCTCTACCACCCGGTGCGCCTGATCTGCCGCTGTCCCCATCCGACACTCTCCTCTGCGCTGTCGCCCTGCGAGCACGCCGCCGGGACGGCGTTACGGGTCCCAGGATCGCCCGAGCCGCCGCGATGCGGCATCTTCCCGGATGCGCATCGGTCCCGGATGCGCGTCGGCGTGGCGGTGGGCACAGCCGAAGAAGCACCGTCCGGTCAAAAAGGCTCACTATGTAGCCCGTCACCGGCGCGGTGAAGGCGCGCGTCGACCCGGAAAACCTGTTCCGGCGCGACCACAACATCCCACCCGCACCCGTCTGACGGCGAAGCGGTGGCTGGTCCGTGCCACCCGGTATGCTGCGGTAAAGATCGGCACCATCGTGTCGGTCCAGGCGGCCGTGACCATGCCGGGGAGGGTCCGTGCACACGCACGAGGGGGCGGACTCGCGGATTGTGGAGGTGCTGCGAGAGGCAGCGCCACAGGTGCTCGCGACCATCGTGAGCCGTTACCGGCAGTTCGAGGCCTGTGAGGACGCCGTGCAGGAGGCACTGCTCGCGGCCACCATACAGTGGCCCGACCAGGGGATTCCGGACAACCCGCGGGCCTGGCTCACCACGGTGGCGACGCGCCGGCTCGCCGACCAGTGGCACAGCGACCAGGCGCGACGGCGGCGCGAGGCCACCGCGGTGGCGCTTGGCGCGCCTACTGAGCTGGAGGTTCCCGCCCCGGACGAGGGTCCTCCGGATCGGGACGACACGCTGATGCTGCTGTTCCTGTGCTGCCACCCTGACCTGTCCCCGCCCTCGCAGATGGCACTCACTCTGCGCGCCTTCGGCGGTCTGACCACCGCCGAGATCGCCCGTGCGTTGCTTACGCCGGAGTCGACCGTCGCCCAGCGGATCAGCCGGGCCAAGCAGCGGATCAGGTCCGCCGGCATCCAGTACCCGCTGTCGGGCGAGATGTACACCAGCCGGCTCCGGGTGGTGCTGCACATGCTCTATCTGATCTTCAACGAGGGGTACGCCAGCACCTCAGGGCCGGACCTGTTGCGCAGCGAGCTGACCCGGGAGGCGATCCGGCTGACCCGGATCGTGCACGGGCTGCTACCACACGACGGTGAGGTCGCCGGGCTACTGGCGCTGATGCTGCTCACCGACGCCCGCAGCCAGGCACGGACCGCCCCGGATGGCACCCTCATCCCGCTCACCGAGCAGGACCGCAGCCGCTGGAGCCAGCACGTCATCCAAGAGGGCATAGAGCTCATCACCCGCGCGCTGGCCTCTGGCGGGTCGGTCGGCCAGTACCAGTTGCAAGCGGCGATCGCCGCCGTCCACGCGGAGGCGGCACGGCCGCAGGACACCGACTGGCGCCAGATCTCGGCGCTGTACGAGCTACTCGAGAAGACCTCACCCAGCCCCATGATCACACTTAGCCGAGCCGTGGCGGTGGCGATGGTCCGCGGTCCCGAGGAAGGGCTGGCGCTGCTGGCGCCGCTCGACAGGGACAAGCGGATGCGTGATCACCACCGCTTCCATGCGGTGCGCGGGCACCTGCTGGAGATGGCCGGAGACATCAACGCAGCCCGGGACTGCTACCAGGTGGCTGCGCGGCGTACCAACAGCGTGCCCGAGCAGCGTTACCTGGCCCGCCGCACTGCCGGGCTCGGCGGGTCGACGTCTCGGTAGCGGCATCGACCCGCCCGGCTTCCGATTACCTCGAAGGCGACGTGCCTGGTTGATGGCCCGCACCCGGGGAGTCGTCCGATCCGGTGGCGCCCTGGCCGGCCCCTGCCGCTACCGGGTCGGCGCCTGCCTGCGCACCCGATCCGGCCTCGTCCGCGGGTTCCGCGGCGTCCGCTCCATCGGCACCGTCACCGCGGAACGTGACGATGAGGGCCACGATCAGGGCCACCAGCAACACCGCAGCGATCGCGGCCACGACGTTCAGCCCATTGGTGAACGCGTCGCGCGCTAGTGCGATCAGCCCCGGCTCGCCGCCGACCGTGGCACCGCCGATCGTCTCGCGGGCGCTGTCGGCCAGCTCCCGCGGGTAGGCGCCGAGGTCAGCGTCGGCCATCTGACCGCGGTAGACGGCGGCCCCGGCGCTGCCCAGCAGTGCCAGACCCAGCGATGTCCCGAAGAGGTTGCTGGTCTCGGATATCGACGCCGCGGAGCCGGCACGCTCCGGCGGAGCGGAGCCGACCACGATCCCGGTACCGAGCGCGAACAGCGGCCCGATGCCGAAAGCCACCACGGCGATCGACGCCACCACCCCGATCAGCCAGCCGCTGGTCCCCGCTTGGGTGAGCACCAGCAACGCAATCGCGGAGCCGGCCACGCCCAGAATGATCACGGACCGAGGTCGCAGGCCGCGCACCAGCACCGGCGCGAGCAGGGTGCCCGCCGCAATGCCCAGGCCGGTGAACGACATCCAGAGCCCCGACTCGCCGGGCGAACGGCCGGCGACGCTCTGGATGTACTGGGCGGTGAACATGCTGGTTCCCCCAAACGCGCCGGAGCCGATGAGCATCGCGGGCAGTACCACCCGGATCTTCGGCTGGCGGAGGAGACGCAGTTCCAGTAGGGGGTTGGGCAGGCGGAGTTGCCGGCGGACGAAGAGGAATGCGATGGCCAGGCCGACCACGATGGCGCCCAACGCCACCGGTAGGTCGCCGTCGCTGACGGCGAGGTTCTTGATGCCGTAGATGATCGGCAGGATGGCTGCCAGCGACAGCGCCACGCTCGTCAGGTCGATCCGACCGACCGTCTCAGGGTTGCGGTACTCCGGCAGCAGCAGCGGCCCGGCGACCAGCAGCACCGCCATCACCGGCACCGCCAGTAGGAACACCGAACCCCACCACCAGTGGTCCAGCATGACGCCACCGATCACCGGTCCCAATGCACCGCCACCGAACATGCAGGTCGCCCACAGGGAGATCGCGACGCCACGCTGCCGAGCGTCCCGGAACATGTTGCTGATCAGCGCCAGGGTCGACGGCGACAGGGTGGCCGCCGCGACACCCAGCAGGGCACGGGCGACGATCAGCATCTCCGGGCTGGTCGAGTACGCCGAGACGACCGATGCGAGGGTGAACCCGCCCGCGCCGAGCAGCAGCAGCCGGCGGCGGCCGATCCGGTCTCCCAACGTCCCCATCGTGATCACGAAGCCGCCGAGCAGGAACAGGTAGATGTCGGTGATCCAGAGCTGCTGACTGCTGGTGGCCCCAAGGTCAGCGCTCAGATGCGGCAACGCCAGAAAGAGAACGCCGATGTCGAAGGCCACCAGGAGGGTGGCGACGGCCAGAACGGCCAGGCCGATCCACTCTCGGCGTCCGGCGCGTTGGTTCGGCGCGGCTAAAGTCGCGTCTTGCATTCGAGTCTTCCTCTCGCATTGGCCTCAGTTGGACGAGGCACTGCATCCGTAGATTGGTCGGAGCCGGACTGGCATTTTCGACATGGACCGGGGCGCGACGGTCGCGAAGCGTCCGGCGGTGCGCGTTGCCCGTGCGCTGGGGCGCACTTAGGATTCGCACGTCCCGTCCGGTATGCACACCGGGGAGCCGAGAAGGAGACCAGATTGAAGTACATGCTGCTTATCTACAACGACCCGACCGCTATGGAGCGCCTTTCCCAGGACGAGCAGGACAAGCTCATGGCGGATGTCGGCGGACTCATGGAGGAGCTCAATGCCAACCGCGAGTTGGTCGGTGGCGACGCCTTGGCGGATGCTTCCCAGACCCGGACAGTACGGGTCGTCGGCGGGTCGGTGGCGACGACCGACGGTCCGTTCGTGGAGGTGAAGGAACACCTGGCGGGCTACATCATGGTCGATGTGCCGAGCTTGGAGCGGGCGGTCGAGATCGCCTCGCGTTGGCCGGACGCCCGCTTCGGCGCGATGGAGGTACGCCCGGTAATCGACACGATTGCCACCGACAAGTTGGTGGACGTCGAGGCCGCCGCCGGGATCTGACCGGCGGCGCACCCGTACCGATCGGCGAGCTCGGGCCGGTCCGGGCTGACCCGCCAGTGAACCAATGATGGCTCCCCGCTGTTGACGCCGAGCGCTGACCGGTGACGCGGCGGGCAAGGTCCGAGCCTGGAAGATCACCGCGTCCCGCCACCTCGTCGGCGCAGGGAGCAACGATTGGACGAGCGCGATGACCCCGGCCTTGAACATCCGGTAGCACCGAACGCCGCCAAGATCTGCCCGCTGCGGCGGCGGTGCCCAGCCTGGGCACCGCCGCCGCAGGTGGTCAGCTCGCCGGCGCCTCGTGAGCCGGCTCGTAGTGCAGAATGACCACTCGTGAGTCGACCGTCCGGGCGTCGACCAGCCGAAGGTTGACGCGCTGCTCCGGCTCGCGGAACAGCGGTCTTCCGCCGCCGAGCACGGCCGGATGTACGGCGATGTGGTACTCGTCGATCAGGCCCAGCGCGGTCAGTGCGGCCGGCAGCTCGGAACCGCCGGTGAGCAGCATGTCCTTGCCGGGTTGCCGCTTGAGTGCGGCCACCTCCTCGGACAGGTTGTCGCCGATCACCCGGGTGTTCCAGTCGGCCTTCTCCAGGGTGCGGGAAAAGACGATCTTCGGGGTCTCGCGCCAAATCGGCGCGAACTTCAGGTCGTGCTCATTGTCCGACGTCGACTCCGCGTTTGGCCAGTAGCCAGCCATCATCTCCCACACCCCTCGACCGAACAGGAAGGTATCGGCCCGTTCGTGCAGGCGGTCGCCGTACTCACCGAGCTGCGGGCCGAGCTGCGCCCAGTCGAACTCCGCGTTCGGCCCGTCGATATATCCGTCTACCGACGCATTCACCCACTGGATGATCTTCCGCATCGGGCGTCATCCCTCCTCTGCTGTAGCTGGATCCATCCCGGGAACCCGACCCGCCAGTGCCGGGCACTGCGGATGGTCCCTTAGTTAACTCAGAGCCACCCGGGCTTTTTCGACATCCAGCAGGGTGCAGTCACCTGATCGGGGGCCTCGTCTCCGTGCCCGCCTTTGCGCGGCGGCATCCGGCACGTCATCGGCTGGCACCCTGGTCGCGCTGGTCGCGCTGGTGTTCGGGTTGGTGCAGGGACAGCGGTACGACTGGGACCGGGTGTGGGATCTTGACCGCCAGCCCGGCGATGAGCAGGGTCCGGGCGCCGGGCCGGGTGTCGCCGGCGTGCCGCCCCGAGTACCGGAGGGTCGGCGGCGACGTCGGCGGCCAGTTATTCAAGATTGCTCTCTGCCACCCGGACGCACTGGTCGGTGACCCGCGGAAACCGGGCACCGGAGGGTCGGCACAATCGAAGAAGACGGGCCAGCCCGGCACCGGCATGCTCGACTCGGCCGCGGTCATCCCAGTGGCGCCGGTGGACCGGGCCGAAAACGTGGCCGCGCAAGCATTGCGCGGCCACGTCGGGACGCGCAGGGAGGACGCACGATGACCGGTCGACCCGACCCGATCCGGGACCTAATCGCCGACGGTGACGCGGTCGAGCGGCTGGTCGCCGACCTGACACCGGCACAGTGGGCGACACCGACGTCGGCCCAGGCGTTCCGGGGCCCGGCCGGTCCGGGCCGCCGCCCGGGCCAGTTCGCGCACCTGTCGTGATGTCCCGGGTACGGGTCAACAACTTCTCGGTCTCCCTCGACGGGTACGGCGCCGGGCCCCGGCAGAGCCTCGACAACCCGCTCGGGGTCGGCGGCCACCGGCTGCACGACTGGCTGTTCGCCACCCGGGGCGGCCGGGCCCTGATGGGCCACGACGACGGCGAGGACGGCCTGGACAACCGGTTCTTCCAAGCCGGCGAGGATGGCCTGGGCGCCACCATCATGGGCCGCAACATGTTCGGGCCGTCCCGTGGCCCGTGGCCGGCGGACCCGTGGAACGGGTGGTGGGGTCAAGACCCGCCGTTCCACCACCCGGTCTTCGTCCTCACCAGCCACGCCCGGCCGCCGCTACGGCTGGCCGGAGGTACCACCTTTCACTTCGTCCAGGACGGCATCCACGCGGCTCTGGAGCGCGCCCGGGAAGCCGCCGGCGAGCGGGACATCCGGATCGGCGGCGGCGTGCACACCATCCAGCAGTACCTGCGCGCGGGGCTGATCGACGAGATGCACCTGGCGCTGGTGCCGGTGCTGCTGGGTGACGGGGAGCGGCTGTTCGCCGGCGCCTCACCCGGTGGCGGTCCGCCCGGCTACGACTGTGTGGAGCTCGTCTCCTCCCCTGCGGTGGTACACGTGCGGCTGTGCCGGGCGCCGGTACCCGCCGCCCGGCCGCGCTGAACCGTTCACGGCGGCGCATTTCCGCGATGGCAAGGGGAGTACCTGGCGGTCCGGGAGCCCTTGGCAGAATCAGGTGACCGGCATGCCGGATTCGCGGCGGCTGATCCGACTCTTCCATGAGCCGTACCGTCGGTGCCGAACCGCGAGTGGCCGGACCCCGAGTGGGGCGCCATGAAGGTGCGGCCGATCATGGACGAGGGCGGCCTGGAGATTGACGCGGGCACACCGGGCGCCCTGCGGGTGGGGTCCGCCCGGCGCGCCGGCCGCGTCCGATGCGGTCAGTGGTGGTACTCGCCGCCGTTGACGTCGAGGCACTGCCCGGTGATGGCACGGGCCAGGTCGGAGGCCAGGAACAGCACCGCGTTGGCCACCTCCGCACCCTCCGGCAGCCGGCGCAGGTCCAGGTTCGCCGCGGTCTCCTCGTAGACTTGCGCGGCGGTCACGCCACGCTCGTTCGCCAGGTAGTCGTAGTACTCCTGCAGCGGAGCGGCCCAAATGCTGCCCGGTACCACGACGTTGACCCGGACACCCCGGGGGCCCAGCTCGGTGGCGAGCGTCTGGGCCAGGGCGATCAGCGCACTCTTGGTCATCTTGTACGCCCCGAAGCCCGGCCGGGACAGCCGGGCCGCCACCGAGCTGACCATGACAATCGAGCCACCGGTCGCGGCCAGGTGGTCGGCCATGAGTTGGGTCAGCCGCAGCGCGCCGAACACATCGGTGTCCATCTCCGTGTGCACGTCGGCCGGGTCGACCTCGGCCAGCGGAACGATCGGGGGTACCGCGAACGCGTTGTTCACCAGTACGTCCACCCGACCGAATATGTCCATTGTCGACTGCACGAGGTGGCCCGCCGCGGCCGGGTCGGTGATGTCCGTCGGTACCACGACCGCCTTGCGGCCGGCCTGCTCCACCTCCGCAGCGACCTCTTCCAGGACGGCGTTGCTCCGGGCGGCGAGCACCACGTCGGCACCGGCACGGGCCGCACCCACCGCGACCGCGCGACCGAGACCGGGCCCCACCCCGGAAACCACCACAACCTTGTCCTGTAGCATCGGCAACTCCTCGGCTCGTCTGCTCCCGGCTCGCGCTTTCGTTCGGCGCCTCGGCGTTCCGACCCATCGTGGCACCGCCGGCGAGCCCGGCACGTCTTTCACGTTGCGCGACAGCGGTGGCGGCGTCCGGCCCGCGCAGCCGGCACGCTGGAAGATGCGGCCGGTTCCGGCGGATGTGAATCTCTGGTGGACTGCCTTGAGAGGACGCCATGATCGAGGAACAGACGCATGGGCCGCCGATGGACGCCGCCATCACCGTCACACCCGCCGACGCCCGGTACCCGGGCCTGGTGGAGGGATACAACCACCGGTTCACCGGCCGCCCCGAGTATGTCCGGCTCGCGGGTACCACCACACACGTCGTGGCGGCGCTCAACGAGGCCGTGTCCACCGGCCGGCGGATCGCGGTGCGCAGCGGCGGCCACTGCTTCGAGGACTTCTCCGCCTCGCCCGATATCGCGGTGCTGCTGGACTTGTCGCCGATGACCGGCGTGCGGTACGACCCCCGGATGCGCGCGATCGAAGTGGAGGCCGGTGCCACGCTCGGCCGCGTCTACCCGGCGCTGTACGACGCCTGGGGCGTGACGATCCCGGGCGGTACCTGCTTCGAGGTGGGCATGGGCGGTCACGTGACCGGTGGCGGGTACGGCCACCTGTCCCGCCGGTACGGGCTGGTCGTCGACCACCTGTACGCGGTGGAGGTGGTGGTGGTCAACCCGGCCGGCCGGGCCGAGGTGCTGGTGGCCACGCGCGAGCCGGACGATCCCCATCGGGACCTGTGGTGGGCGATGACCGGCGGCGGTGGCGGCAACTTCGGCGTGGTGACACGGTTCTGGCTGCGCAGCCCGGACACGGACAGCGTCGACCCGTCCCGGCTGCTGCCCCGGGCGCCGGAGCGCATCCGGCGCCGCGACGTGGTGTGGTCGTGGGACGGGATGAGCGAGGCCGCCCTCGCCCGGCTGGTCGCGAACTACTGCGGTTGGCTGGAGCACAACAGCGCGATGGGGACGCCGGCCACGAACCTGTGGAGCAACCTCATCGTGACGCACCGCTCGGCCGGTGTCGTCTCCATGACGGCCGTGGTGGACGACGCGGTACCGGACGCGGAGAAGCTGCTGGAGGGCCAGCTCCAGGCGATCGTCGACGGCACCGGCCTGGCGGCGTCGACCGACGCGCAGGACGTGGTGCCGTGGATGGCCTCCTGGATGCCGTCCTACAGCTGGCCCAGCGATCCGCAGGGGCGGCACAAGCACAAGGCGGGGTACCTGCGGCGGTGCCCCACCGACAGCCAGCTCGCCACGATCGCCCGGTACCTCGGCGACGAGAGCTACACCAACCCGATGGCGTGCGTGGTGCTGACCGCGTTCGGCGGCCAGGTCAACGCGGTGGGCCCGGACGCCACCGCCAGCGCGCAGCGCGACAGCGTCATAAAGGCGTCCTACAGCGCGGGTGGTTGGCAGTCGCCGGGCGACGACGAGCGACACATCGACTGGGTCCGCCGGTTCTACCGGGACGTGTACGCCGACACCGGCGGGGTACCGGTGCCCGGTGCGGTCAGCGACGGGTCGTACATCAGCTACCCCGACGTGGACCTGGCCGACCCGGCGTGGAACACCTCCGGCGTCGCCTGGCACACGCTGTACTACAAAGGCAACTACCCGCGCCTGCAACGGGTGAAGCAGCGGTACGACCCGCGCGACGTGTTCCGGCACCGGCTGTCGGTCCGGCCGCCAGCCTGACTGTGGCCCCTGCCCGATCGATTCGAGTCACGGTCGGAGCCACCACCGCCCCAAACGGCTGCGCGGCGCGTCCGAGGCCGCACGGCGGTCTCTCGTGTCCACACCACGTCGGCCCTGTGGCCGGCGAGGACCACCCGTACGACCGCCGGCGCGCAGCCACGGGGATCACAGCGCTAGGAAGGGAGGCGAGGTGTCCGACGTCGACATCCGCCAGATCGGCGGGCGCATCGGCGCCGAGGTGACCGGGGTCGACCTGAGCAGGGAACTTCCGGATCAGCTCGTCACGCAGCTGCGTCAGGCACTGCTCGACCACAAGGTGCTCTTCTTTCGGAACCAGGACATCACCGACGAGGAGCAACTGACCTTCGCCGGGCACTTCGGCCCGTTGACGGACGTCCACCCGATGATGCGGACGGTCGAGGACAAGCCGCAGGTCATCACGGTTGACGGTGAGGACCAGCGGGCCAACCACTGGCACACCGACATCAGCTTCACCACCCGGCCGTCGCTGGGCACCACCCTGCGTGCGGTGATCCTGCCGCCATACGGTGGGGACACGATGGTCGCCAACGGCGCGGCCGGTTACCGCGACCTGCCGGCGGAACTGCGCGAGATCGCCGACCGGCTGTGGGCGGTGCACACCAACCGCGCGGAGCAGCCGCGGCTCGGCACCGAGCGCGGCGATGAGGTGCGCCGGAAGTTCATGGCGGAGAAGTTCGAGGCGGCCCACCCCGTGGTCCGGGTCCATCCGGAGTCGGGTGAGCCCGCACTGTTCCTCGGCGGGTTCGCGCAGCGCCTGGTCGGCATGACCCTACGGGAATCCCGGCCGATCATCGACGTGCTCCAGTCGTACGTGCGTCGGCCGGAGAACGTGGCGCGCTGGACCTGGCGGCCGGGGGACGTCTTGATTTTCGACAACCGGAACACGCAGCACTACGCGGTCAACGACTACGACGGCCACAAGCGGCTGCTCAACCGGGTCTCCATCACCGGTGACGTGCCGGTCGGTCTGGACGGCCGGCGCAGCTACGTCGTCGAGGAGGACGAATGAGCATCGGACGCCCCGATCCGGGGACCTTCGTGGCCCGCCTGCGCCGTCGGGAACGGCTCGTGGGGTACTGGATCGCCTGCGACAACCCGGTCGGCACGGAACGGATCGCCGGAGTCGGCTACGACTACGTCGGCGTGGACGGGCAGCACGGCGTCCTGCACCCCGCAGGGTGGCAGTCGGCGATGCTCGCGGTGGACGCGATGGGCCGCTCGGCGGGGGTCATCCGGGTGCCGGCGGTGGACCCGATCGCGATCGGCGCCGCGCTGGACGCCGGCGCCCGGGCGGTCATCGTGCCGATGGTGAACGACGCGCGGGAGGCGTCGGTCGCGGTGCGGGCCTGCCGGCACTGGCCGACCGGCACCCGCAGTCTGGGCGGCCCGGTCCGGGCGGAACTGCGGATGGGATCGGTGCCCGGTGACCTCGACCAGGCGGTGGCGTGCATCGTCATGATCGAGACGGCCGGTGCGCTGGAGGACCTGGCGGCCATCTGCGCCGTCCCGGGACTGGACGCGGTGTACGTCGGCCCGGCCGACCTCTCCGTCGCCCTCGGCGCCCGCTACTTCGGCGACCCGGCGGCGGACGAGAGCCTCAGCCGGGCGCTGAAGGAGATCACCGAAACGGCCGCCCGGGCCGGCGTGGCGTGCGGCATCCACTGCCCCGACGGCGCCACTGCGGCGGCCCGGCTGGACGAGGGCTTCACCTTTGCCACCGTGTCCAGCGACATCACCCACCTGCGGGAGGCCGCCGCCCACCACCTCGCCACCGCCCTCGGGGTACCGCGGTGAGCCGCCCCGACCGTCTGCCGGTCCGGTCGCTGGAGGAGCTGGTCGGGAACACACCGATGCTGGACGTACGCCTACCCGGCGTACCGAACGGGGTCCGGTTGCTGGCGAAGCTGGAGATGTTCAACCCCCTGTTCAACGTCAAGGACCGCCCGGTGCTCTATATGGTCCGGGAGGCCGAGCGGACCGGCCTGCTGCCCCCGACCGGCGGCACGGTGATCGAGTGTTCCTCGGGCAGCACGGGCATCTCCCTGGCGGCGGTCTGCGCGGCACGGGGCCACCGCTGCGTCATCGTGATGCCCGACAACGCCACCGAGGAACGCCGGCAGATCCTGCGCGAACTCGGTGCGGAGATCATCCTGACGCCGCACCAGGAAGGGCTCCTGCCCGCCTGGAAGTTCGCCGAGGAGTTGCAACGCGACACCCCGGGCTCCTGGCTGCCGCACCAGGACCAGAACCCGGCCAACGTCCGCGCCCACTACGAGACCACCGGACCGGAGATCCGCCGCGACTGCGGCCAGGTGGACGTCTTCGTGTGCGGGGTGGGAACCGGCGGCACGCTGACCGGGGTGGCCCGCTATCTGAAGGAACACGGGGACGTCCACGTGGTCGCGGTCGAGCCGGCCGGCTCGGCGGTGCTCTCCGGCGGCGACGCGGGGCCGCACGGCATCCCCGGCATCGGGGCCGGCTACGTCTCCCCTCTCACCGACCTCGGCCTGATCAACGAGGTGGTGGCGGTGCCGGACGAGGCAGCCGCGGCAACGCGGCGGGAGATCGCCACGTCCACCGGTCTGCTCGCCGGCGTCTCCGCAGGTGCTGCGGCGTACGCCAGCCGGCTCCTCGCCCAACGTCCGCGCTGGGCGGGATCGACGATCGTCACCATCTTCCCCGATACCGGGGAACGCTATCTGTCCATGGCATCGGGCTAGCGCCCGGTTCGGGGACAACCACGACGCGGGGCCGCACGGCGGACCGACGGAGAGGAAGCCGACATGTGTCGGATTCACGGCTACTTCAACACCACGGCTTCGCTGGCCGAGGTGCGCGACGTCGCCGGCCGCCAGCGGCACGGCGGGCCCGACGCCACCGGCCTGGTCCGGGCCAGCGGCTGGGGGCTCGGCAGCAATCGGTTGGCGATCATCGACCAGGACGGCGGCGCGCAGCCCTACGACCTGGACGGGCGCATCACCGCCGTGTTCAACGGCGAGATCTACAACCACGACGAGCTGCGCCGGGACCTGCAGGGGAGGGGCTACCGCTTTCCGGACCGCTGTGACGGCAGCATCATCCCGGCCCTGTACGACACGTACGGCGAGGAGTTCGTGGACCTCCTCGACGGGATGTATGCCATCGCCCTGGTCGACCGGCGCGACGTGCCGACGCTGCTGCTGGTCACGGACCACGCCGGGATGAAACCGCTGTACCACCGGCAGGATCCGGCGACCGGCGCACTGCACTTCGCCTCGGAGATACCCGCCCTGTTGGGCTTTCGGGGGGCGGGCACCGGCCTGTGGGAGCCGGGCCTCGACGCGTACCTGGCGAGCAAGACCCCGTTCGGCGAGCGGACCATGTTCGACGGCATCCGGGTCCTGCCGCCGGCCGCGACCCTGCGCTGCGCCCTGGGCGGCAGGCCGGTGATGGTCCGCCGGCCGCCCCGGCCCGCCCCACCGTACGACGACCCGCAGCGGGCGCCCGACCAGATCCGGCAGGCCCTGCACACCGAAGTGGGCCGGCTGCTGGTCGCCGACGTGCCGGTCGCGGTGATCACCTCGGGCGGGCTGGACTCCAGCCTGGTGACCGCACTGGCCGCCGAGCACCGCTGGGTGCACTCGTTCACCATCGCCTACCGGGGCACCTGGCCCTTCGACGAGCGGCACTACGCCCGACTGGTGGCCCGGCACGCCGGAACCGTCCACCACGAGGTGGAACTCGACCCGGCCCGGATACCGGACCTGCTCGACGACGTGATCCGGCACCTCGGCCAGCCGAACGCCGACCCGATCACCGTGAGCACCTACGCGTTGTTCGCGGCGGTCCACGACACCGGATTCAAGGCCGCGCTGACCGGCGACGCGGCGGACGAGGGGTTCGGCGGGTACGGCCGGATGCGGGCCGCGCTCGACGATGCCGCCGCCGGCATCGACTGGCGGCCCGGATACGTCGATGCGCTGGCCGTCGCCCCACCCCACCTGCGGCACGCCCTCTACACCGACGAGTACCGCCGGTACGTGCGGGACATCCCGCCGATCCCCACCGAGGCGCTCGGCCGGCTGAGCGACGGCGACGGGACGGTCCTGCAGCGCATCGTCGACTTCGAGTTCGGTCACCGGCTGCCCGCCTACCACCTGCGTCGGGTGGACCACCTGAGCATGGCCAGCTCGGTCGAGGTACGGCTGCCGTTCTGCCAACCCAGTGTCGTCGCGCTCGCGCGGGCGCTGCCCGACCCGCTGCGGATCAGTGCGGGCCGGGTGAAGCGGGCCCTGCACGCCGCCGCCGTCGGGCTGTTGCCGGCCGAGGTGCTGGACCGCCCGAAGCAGCCGTTCACCCTGCCCATCACGGCGATGCTCGCGCCTGGCACCCCACTGTGGACGTACGCGCGGGACGTGCTCGATCCCGTGCGGCTCCACCTCGGCGGCCAGCTCGACCCACGCGCCGTCGCCGATCTCTTCGCCCGGCAGGCCGCCAACCCGGACGACACCACCGCCCTGACGCTCTGGGCGCTGATGACGTACGAGGTGTGGCGCGACCGGTTCCACGGCGCGACCCGGCCGCTGGACCTGGCGGTGCCGGCATGATCGGGCACCTGGCGTACGCCTCCGGCAGCCCCTGCCCCACCCTGGTGCTGGACGCCAGTTGGTTGCCGACGGCACCGGAGCAGATCCGCGCGAGCCTGGCCCGGGTGCGCCGTTTCCTCGCCGGGGCCGGCGGCGGACACGTCCTCAAGATGGCCCTCGTGCGCCCGTCCGGGCATCCGATGTTCGACCTCGACTACCGGTTCGTCCAGGCGCTGCCCCACGCGGTGGACGCCTTCGACCTGCGCGGCTCCTGCGGGCACTCAATCCTGGCGGCGACCGTCGCCGCCGCCCGGATGGGCATGTTGTGCCGGCTGACCGCGGGCGGTCGCACCCGGGTTCGAGTGCTCAACAACGGTGACACCGTGGTGTGCGAGGTCGACCGGATCGACCGGGACCACGTGACGTTCACCATCCACTTCGTCCGGCCCGCCCCGATGCCCGCCCGTCAACTGCTGCTCACCGGTGAACCCCGGACCACGCTCACCGTCGGCCCGGACCGGGACGAGGTGTCGCTGGTGTCGGCGGGCAACGCGTACGTCTTCGTCGACGCCCGCAGCCTCGGTGTCCGCGACCACCACGAGCTGTTCGCCGCGGACGGCGCGTTCTTCGCCCGCCTCAGCCGGATCCGCGCCGCCGCGGCCGAGCGGCTGGGGTGGTCGCCGGAGGGGGTCTTTCCGAAGATCGCGGCGCTGGTGCCGACGGTGGCCGGTGAGATCGCCGCCCGGGCGATCTCCGTCCCGTCGTGGCACCCGACGATCGCGCTCACCGGGGCGGTGTGCCTGGCCTCTGCCACCCGGATCCCGGACAGCGTGCCGTGGCGGATGTGGCAGGAGATGGGCCGGCCCGACGGGCCGATCGGCATCGCCACTCCCGGTGGCCGTACCGCGGTCACCGCCGCCGTCCTGAGCCTGGCCGGCGAACCGGCGTTGAGCTGGGTCTCGGTCGACGGCAAGCAGGTCACCTCGCACGGATCGTTCCCCCTGGAGCCCCCGCCCCACCTGCACCTCGAGGAGATCACCGCATGCCTGGCGACGTCAGCGACATCGGCATGAGCGACGACCTTTCCCCCGGCCTGGAGAAGCGGCTGCGCCAGTCGGCGGAGGACACCGCCGGCACCGGCCGCCCGGACCAGGACTGCCTCACCGAGCTGCGGACGTCCGGGCTGCTCGCCACCGCGGTGCCCCGGGAGTACGGAGGCGTCGGCGGTGACGCGAGCGCGGTCAACCGGGTCGTCGAGCGGCTGGCCTGCCTGAACCCGTCCCTGGCGATCATGGCTTTTCAACACTTCGCGGTGACCTCCCGCATCGTCGAATGGGGCACCACCGAACAGAAGTCCGCGTTGCTGCCCCGACTCGCCGACGGCGTCTACCTCGCCGCGTCGGCATGGAGCGAGCTCGGTGCGGGCGCGGCGAAACGGCTGCTCAGTAGCACCGCGGATCGGCGGCCGGACGGGACCTGGGTGCTGAACGGGGCGAAGTCGTTCACCACCTCCGCCTCGGTCGCCGACCTGTACCTGGTGCTGGTCCGCACCGACGGTCCGGCGCCGGGCACCGACACGGACACCGGCTACGGCGCCGCCGGGCAGACGTTCTTCCTCGTGCCGGCCGGCAACCCGGGGCTGGCCACGGACCTGAGCCTCGACCTGGTCGGCATGCGCGGCTCCGCGACAGGTTTCGTGTCGTTGCGGCAGTGCGTCGTCCACGACACCGACCGGCTCGGTCCGCAGGGCCGGGCCGCGCAGATCATCGCGGGCGTACGGGAGTCCGGGGCGACCCTGGGCGCGGTGGCCCTGGGGGTCGCCCAGGCCGCGCTGGAGCTGCTGGTCGACCATTTCCGACGCGGGGGCCAGTTGGACCGCCCGGTGGTTCGCGACCGGCTGGTCGGTCTCGCCACCGAGGTCGAATCGGCGCGGGCGGTGGTCGAACGGGCGGGACGACGCTCCGCCCCGGACCCGGGTACGGCCACCCTGCACAGCAAGCTCCACGCCTCGGCGGTGGCCGAACGGGTCTGCCTGGAGGTGGCCGGGATGCTCGGCTCGACCGGCTACAACACCGGGTCGGCGGTGAACCGGCTGCTCGCCGACGCCCGCGCGGTGGCGTTGATGGGGCCCACGAACGAGCTGTGCCGAGAGCTGTTGGCGGCGGCATGGCAGGGCTGACGGAGGTGGACCTCGCGGTGCGCGGCCGGCTGGTGACCCCGGCCGGCGTCTGGCCGGGCACGGTGCTGGTCCGGGACGGGCGGATCCGCGCGGTCAGGCCGGACCCCGGCCACCGGCTGCCACCGGGAACCCCGACGATCGACGTCGGCGACCACTACGTCCTGCCTGGCCTGATCGACTCGCACGTCCACTTCCGCACCCCGGGGCTGACCCACAAGGAGGACTGGGAACACGGCAGCCGGGCGGCGGTGGCCGGCGGGGTGACGACCGTCCTGGACATGCCGAACACCGTTCCGCCGACCCTCACCGATGCCTCGGTACGGGCCAAGGCTGATCTGGTCGACGGTCACTCCCTGGTCGACTACCGGTTCCACATCGGGGTCGACCCCGACTACCCCGAGTCGCTGGCGGACCTCGACCCCGGCATCGCCACCAGCGCCAAGATCTTCATGGCTGGCCATCACACCGCCCCCACCGTCTTCCGCGACCCCGCGCAGTTGGACAAGGCGTTCGCCGCCGCCGCGCGGGGCGGCGTCCAGTTGGTGCTGCACGCCGAGGACGGCGAGCTCTTCACGCTGCTCGACGGCTGGTGGGGCGAGCCGGACAGCTACCTCGACTACGAGGCGCGCCGGCCGCGTACCGGCGGGATCGCGGCGGTGGCCCGGGTGATCGAACTGGTCCGCCGGCACGGCACCCGGGCACACGTGCTGCACCTGTCCAGCCGGGAGGAGGCGGACCTGGTGTGTGCGGCGCGCACGGCCGGGCTGCCGGTCACCTTCGAGGTGACCGGACACCACCTGTCGTTCACCGACACCGACACCCGGCGCCTGGGTGCCCGCACCCGGCTGTCCCCGTCGATCCGGCAGCAGGCGGACCAGGACCGGCTCTGGGCGGCGTTGCTGGCCGGCGAGGTCGACACGATCGGCAGCGACCATGCCCCGCACACGGTGGCGGAGAAGACCCGATCGGTGTCGCAGTCCCCGCCCGGGCTTCCCGGGGTGCAGGAACTGGCGGTCGCGGTGTGGACCGGCATGCGTCGCCGCCGGCCGGCAGAGCATCCGGACCTCGCCGCCGCGCGCCTGGCCCGCCACCTGTCGGCCCGTGCGGCCGAGTTGTTCGGCCTGCCCGGCAAGGGACGCATCGCGACCGGGGCGGACGCTGACCTGGCCATCCTCGACCCGTCGCACACGTGGATGCTCTCCGCACGGGATGTACACGCCAAGTGTGGCTGGTCGGCGTACGAGGGGTGGACGATGTCCGGCCGGGTGGTGCGGACGATCCGGCGCGGCCAGGTCGTCTGGGACCTCACCGAGGGGGTCGTCGGCCGGTACGACGGCAGGTGGATCCGGTGAGCGGGCCGCTGACCGCCGTGGTGGCCGGCGGCGGGATCGGCGGACTCGCCGCCGCCACCGCGCTGGCCTCGGACGGGATCGCGGTGACCGTGGTCGAGCGGGCCGCCCGCATCGACGACGTCGGCTCGGGGCTGCTGTTGTACCAGAACGGAATCGCGGCGGCCGATGCGATCAGCACGAGCCTCGGCCGGCGGATCCGCGCGGTCGGCTACGTGGTGCGCCAGGACGACGTCCGGCTGGTGACGGACCCGTCCGGCCGGGTCATCGCCCGGGAGCCGATCGGGGCCGTCGCGGAGCGCGAGGGGCTGCCGCAGGTGCCCATTCTGCGTACCGCCCTGCAGGACGCGCTGATGCGGGAGGCCCGGGCGGCCGGGGCGCACATCCGGTTGGGCACGGCGGTCGTCGGCTACCGCCAGGCCCCCGGGCAGGTGTCGGTCAGGCTGTCGTCGGGCGACACGATCGACGCCGACCTGCTGGTGGGGGCCGACGGCCTGCACTCGGTGATCCGGGCCTCGATGCTGGGCGACGGTCCGCCCCGCTACCAGGGCTACACCTCGGTCCGCGGCCGGGCCATCGGCTGCGAGCTGTATCCCCAGGCCTTCGTGGTCAACGGTCGGGGCACCCAGCTCTTCGTGGCCCCGGCCAACGCCGACACGCTCTACTGGACGGCGAAGGTCACGGCTGGCGCGGGTGTCTGGCCGGCGATGGGGCCGACGGCGGCTCTCGCGGCGCTGGTCGACCGGATCGCGCAGTGGCGCCCCGCGGTCGTCGCCATGGTCCGCGACACGGATCCGGCGGACATCGCGGTGACCGACATCCACGACCGGAACCCGGTACGCCGCTGGGTGCGCGGGCGGGTCGCGCTGCTGGGCGACGCGGCGCACCCAATGGTTCCGGCACTGGGCCAGGGCGCGAACACGGCGCTGGAGGACGCGGTCGTGCTGGCCGACTGCCTGCGCCGCTATCCGGACCCCGACGGGGCGCTGCGCGCGTACGAGGCGGAACGGGTCGAGCGGGCGGCGCGGGTGGTGCTCCACTCCCGGCGGCAGGGCGCGCTCGACCAGGGCGCGGGGCGGCTGCGGGCGCTGCTGCGCGACGCCGGCATGCGCTGGCGCGGCCGCAAGGACGCCGCCACTTTCGACGTCGTCGGGTGGCGGCCACGCGAAGCCGCTACCCGGCCGGGGCCGGGATGATTCCACCCCGCCCAATCCACCCACTCGACAGGAGGCAGGTTGTGAACAGTCGGTCGCGAACCGAGCAGCGTTTTCCGGTGGGCCCGGTCTGGCGTGATGCCAACGTCCGCTCAGGCCCGTCGTTAGGCAGCCCGATCCTGCAACTCCTGCTCCCCGACGAGCGGGTCAGCCACGAGGCTGACGCCTGGGTACGCGGTGACGAGGTCGTCGAAGGAAGCATCGTCAGCGACATCTGGCTGCGACTGGCGCCGGGACACTGGTGCAGCGCGGTGAACTTCCACCAGCCCACCATCGCGGGGATCCCCGCCTCGGCGGAACTGGCCGGCGGCCACGAACGGACCTGACCCGGGGACACGGTCGAACAGTCATTGCGTTAAATCTAGAGATCCTTAGAATAGCGGAATGGACGGTGAAGCGATGAGGCCCTCACCCGGCCTGCTGCGGACCCTCGCCGAGGACCTGCGCACCGTCGTCGCCCGCGACCCCTCCGTACACGGCCGGGCCGAAGCCCTGCTGCACCCCGCGCTCCCCGCCCTCTGGGCGCACCGCGTCGGGCACCGGTGGCACCGACGCGGATGGCGATTGCTGGCCCGCCTGCTCATGACGGTCGTCCGCGCGATCACCGGCGTCGAGATACACCCCGGCGCGGTGCTGGGCCGGCGGGTGTTCATCGACCATGGTGCGGCCGTCGTCATCGGGGAGACCGCCCGCGTCGGCGACGACGTGACGATCTATCACCGGGTGACCCTCGGCGCGGTCGGTTGGTGGCACGACCTGCGGCGACCCGTCGGCGCACGCCGGCATCCGGTCGTCGGCGACGACGTGGTGCTCGGCGCGGGCGCCACCGTGCTCGGGCCGGTGACCGTCGGTGCCGGCGCTGTCATCGGCGCGCAGGCGCTCGTCATCGCCGACGTGCCGGCCGGAGCCCGGGTCCTCGCACCGACCGCGGTCGTGACGGCCAGGTTCGACGGCCCGCCGGTGGTCGAGCTGCTGCGCCGGACCGCGTCGGCAGGTTCGTGGTGACGGCTGCCGCGCCGCTCCATACGACGGGAGGAAGCTCCATGACCGAATCCATCTCACCGGTGCAGCCCCGGGTGCGGCCCCGTATCGCCGAGTCCATCGAGGACCTGGTCGGGAACACCCCGCTGCTGCGGCTGCCGGTCGAGGGCTCGGCACCCGGCACCCGCGTCCTGGCCAAGATCGAGTCCGCCAATCCGCTCGCGAGCGTGAAGGACCGCGCCGCCCTATGGATGTTGCGGGCCGCCGAGGCCGCGGGCCATCTCACCCCCGGCAGCGGCACCGTGGTGGAAGCGACCTCGGGCAACACCGGCATCGCGCTGGCCGCCTTCGCCGCGGCCAGGGGCTACCGCTGCGTCATCGTGTTGCCGGACAGCGCCACCACCGAACGGATCCACCTGCTCGAGGCGCTCGGCGCCGAGGTGGTCCTGACCCCGCACCAACTCCGCTACCAGGGCGCCATCGACCGCGCCGAGGAGATCCACCGCGACACACCCGGCTCCTGGTATCCCCGCCAGCACGACAACATGGACAATGTCTGCGCCCACTACGACACCACCGGGCCGGAGATCTGGGCCGACACCGACGGGCAGGTCGACGCCCTGGTCTGCGGCATCGGCACCGGCGGGACGCTCACCGGCGCGGCCCGCTACCTCAAACAGCACAACCCGGCGCTGCGGGCGATCGCGGTCGAGCCGGAGAGTTCGCCCGTGCTGTCCAAGGGTTACGCGGGCACGCACGCCATCCCCGGGCTGACCGGCGGCTTCGTCGCGCCCACCACGGACGTGACCCTGATCGACGAGATCCTCACCGTGGGCGACGGCGAGGCGATGGACACCGCACGCTGGCTGGTACGGCGGGTCGGCGTCCTCGCGGGCGTCTCGTCGGGGGCCGCCGTGCACGCCGCGGTCCGCGTGGCCCGGCGTCCGGAAAGCGCTGGCTTGACCATCGTGACCGTCCTGCCCGACACCGGCGAGCGCTACCTGAGTCTGTGGTCGCAGCCCACCAACGGCGGGACGGTCCGGTGACCGGACCACTTGTCAATTACCACGATCGAAGGGACGAGCCCGTTGAACCGGGACACCACACTGCTCCTCGTCGGCGGAATCGACGAGACCGTACGCAAGGCCAAACGGCTCGGCCTGCACGTGCTGCTGCTCCAGCACCCCAGCAAGCTGACCGCCGAGCAGGAGGAACTCGCTGACGTCCTGCACGTGCTGGACTTCACCGAGTGGTCGCAGATCGAGCCGGTCGTCGCCGAGTTGTGGGAACGGCCCGGGTTCGCGGTCGCGCTCTCGCTGACCGAGCCGGGGTTGGAGAACGCCGGGCGAATCAACGACAAGTACGGCCTTGGCGGCACGTCGTACGAGGTGGCGCACCGCATCCGGGACAAGTGGGCGATGCGCCGGCACCTGGCCGACGTCGAACCGGCGGTGGCCGCGATGCCGCTGCGGGACCGTGAGGACCTGGACGTCTTCGCCGGGCGCACCGGCTACCCCTTCATCGTCAAGCCGGTCGACGGCACCGCCAGCCTCGGGGTGTTCCGCGTCGACGGGCCCGAGGACGTCGACCGGGTGTGGAGCCGGGTGGACGGGTTGCGCGGCGTCCGGACCGACCGGGTCTCCACCCTCTTCGTGCTCCAGGACTTCCTCATGGAGGAGTACGTCGACGGGCCGGAGTACAGCGTCGAGGCGTTCAGCTTCGCCAGCCGGCACTCGATCGTGGCGGTCACCGAGAAGTTCGTCGACCAGGGCACCTTCGCCGAGCTGGGCCACGTCGTCCCGGCGCGCATTCCCGCCGAGACCGAGGCGCGGATCCGCGCGGCGGTGCGCCGGTTCCTCGACGCGGTAGGGCTGCGCGACGGAGTCAGCCACACCGAGGTGCGGGTGGGCCCGCGCGGTCCGGTGATCATCGAGAGCCACAACCGGATCGCCGGTGACGCCATCACCGATCTGGTCGTAGGGGCGTACGGCATCGACCTCACCACGTACGCCGTCGGCTGGCCCTTCGGCCTGGTCGCCGAACTGCCCGCCGACCCGCAGCCGCACCGCGGAGCGTGCGTCCGGTTCCTGGTCGGCGAACCGGGCCGGGTCAGCTCGGTCGATGGTGTGGACGCGGCGCTGAGCGAGCCGGACGTGCTGGTGGCGCGGGTCAGCGCCAAGCCGGGTGACGAGGTGCGGCCGCTGCGCGACAACTGGGACCGACTGGGGCTGGTCGGGGTCAGCGCCGCGGACAGCACGGCCGCGATCGAGCGGGCCGCCGAGCTGATCCGCGACACCATCGACATCAGAATCGCCGGCGCCGACGGGCGGGAGCACCGGGCCCGGGTCGCCGAGCCGGCGAGCCGGTCGCGTTTGACCGGGAGTGCGGCATGAGCGCCCTGATCCTGCACCGCAACCCGTTCGAGCCCTTCCCGTACGACCGGTGGCTCGCCGACTACGAGGGCGAGCTGGTCGTCCTCGCGGCCCGGGACCGGTTCGAGATGTTCGCCGAGCCCGTCCCGACAGACAATCTCGGCTACACCCATCTGGAAGTCATCGACGCCTTCGACGACGTGGAGCTGGTGCGGGGACGTGCGCTCGCGCTGGCCGAAGAGTTCGACGTGCGCCACGTGGTCGCGCACCACGAGGCCGACGTGCTCCTCGCGGCGAGCCTGCGCGAGCAGCTCGACCTGCCCGGCGCGTGGCCCCGCGACGTCCACCCGTTCCGTGACAAGGCGCTGATGAAACGCCGGCTGCGGGCTGCCGGGATCGAGGTCGCGGAGCACATCGTCCCCCGGACCGCCCGCGACGCGGTGGAGTTCGTCGACCGCCACGGCCTGCCCGTGGTCCTGAAGGACCGCGCCGGATACAACTCCATCGGGCTGCGGATCCTGCGTGAGCGGGACACCGCCGTCGCCGCGTTCGAGCGGGCGTTCGGCGACGCGGAACGGGACGATCTGCTGCTGGAGGCGTACGTCCCCGGCCGGATGTGCCACGTCGACGGCCTGGTGGTCGACGGCCGGATGGTGCTGGCCTGGCCGTCGCAGTACCAGTACGACCTGGCCTCGTACGGCACCGACCCGGGTGCCCGGGTGGACCTGACCCTCGATCACGACGACCCGCTCACCGCACCGCTGATCGACCTGACCGAGCGGGCCCTCGCCGCGCTGTACGAGCCTGATGGACGGCTCCGCGACCACGCCTTCCACGCGGAGATATTCCACACCCCGGATGGCCGGCTGGTGGTGTGCGAGATCGCCTGCCGCCCCGGGGGCGCCAAGGTGCGGGAGGTGCTCGCCGCCATCGTCGGAGTCAACATCGGCGAATACGCGACGCGGGCGGAACTGGGGCTGCATCTGCCCGGCCTGGCGGCCACCCTCGCCGGCGGCGAACGGCTGCGCCCGTCCAGGATGGGCGGTCAGGTCCTGCTGATGAAGCGGCCGGGATACGTCAAGGCGGTGCCTCCGCCGCCGGAGGAGCCCTGGGTTGAGCGGTTCTGGCGGTACGCCGAACCGGGACAGGTGATCCCGCCCGCCAGCGGCTCGTCGGACTTCCTCGCCTGCGCCGTCGCCACCGGGGGCAGCCGGAGCGAGGCCGAGCGGCGGCTCCGGTCGCTGGGTGCCCGCTTCGAGTCGCAGATTGAGATTGTGGAGTTGCCGTGAGGGGTCCCTCGACGCAGGTGCGCTACATGCTGGGCATGGTGGTGGACGCCACCGGAAGCGGCATGTATCTGCCTCTGTCGTTGCTCTACTTCCACCACGTCACCGGGCTGCCGATCGCCCAGGTCGGCGCGATCATGAGCGCCGCCGCGCTGCTGGGTCTGGTCGGCAATCCGGTCACGGGGATCCTCATCGACCGGTTCGGGGCGCGTACCGTCGTGGTGGGCGGCTACGTCCTGCGGGCTGTCGGCTTCGCCGCATACCCGTTCGTCGACTCGGCGGCTTCCATGTTCGTTCTGGTCGCCATGGTCGCGCTCGGGGACGTGTCGTTCTCGCCGTCGATCCAGTCGTTCGTCGCCGAGATCGTCCGGGGTGCCGCGCGGGACAAGCTGCTCGCCGCGCAGCGCAGCCTGCGCAACGCCGGGCTGGGGGCCGGCGGCCTGATCGCCGGGGCCGCCCTGGCCCTGGGCACCGAGGGGGCCTTCACCTCGATCGTCGTCGGCGCTGCCGTGGCGTACGTCCTGGCCGCCCTGCTGATCAGGACGATCCCGGTCCCGGCCGGCGCCGTCCCCGCCGCGGCCCGGCCGAAGCGGGGCTACCGCCTGGTCGCGCGCAACCGGCCGTTCCTCGGGCTGACCCTGCTCAACGTGCCCACCGCGTTCGGCTACATGGTGCTGTCGGTCAGTCTGCCCGTGTACATCACCCAGGAGTTGAACGCGCCCAGTTCGCTGGTGGGTGTGCTGTACGCGGTGAACACCGTCGGCATCGCGCTGCTGCAGATCCCGGCCACCCGGATTCTCACGAACTACCGCCGGACCCGTGCCGCCGCGCTCGGCGGCGCGGTGTTCTGCGCAGCGTTCCTGTGCTTCGCCCTGCTCGGCGTGATCACTACCGGCACGCCGGTGCTGATCGGCGTGTTCGCCGCGACCGCCCTGTTCACGGTGGGTGAGCTGCTGCACGGTGCGACGGCGTCGGCGCTGGTGGCCAGCACGGCCCCGGAGGAGACCCGGGGCCGGCACCTGGCGGTCTACCAGTTGTCCTGGGCCGTCCCGACCGCGTTGGCCCCGGCGGTGCTCACCGCGTTGCTCGCCTTCTCCCCGACCGGTATGTGGGTCCTGCTCGCGGTGGGGGTCGCCGGCTCCGCGCTGGCGTTGGTGCGGCTCGAACCCCGGCTGCCGGCGGACGCCGTCCGGGCCCGGCCGGCACCGGTGCCAGCGGCGGAAACCGCACCGGTCGCCGACCTGTCTGCCTCGCGGGCTCAAAAGGCGTGAAGCGTAGGCTGTGCCCGACGGACGGAGAAGATGAGCGGATTCATCGAACACGAGGTGTACGAGCAACTGGCCCGGATCGGGAAGGTTCTGGCCAACCCGGTCCGGCTCCGCCTGCTCGACCTGCTCGACCGGGGCGAGAGCGACGTGGAGAGCCTGACGACCGCGTCGGGCGTCGGGCTGAAGAACACCTCCGCCCAGCTCCAGCACCTGCGCGCGGCCAACCTGGTCATCACCCGACGACAGGGCAACCGCATCTACTACCGGCTCGCCGGGCCGGAAGTGTCCCATCTGGTCGCGGCCCTGCAGTCGTGCGCGGAGGCCAGGTTGGCGGATCTGCGGGTGGCGATCGGCAACCTCCTGGGTGACCACGGCGGCCTGGCGCCGGTGACCGTCGACGAGCTGCGCGCCCACATCGACGACCCGGGCATTCTGCTGATCGACGTTCGCAGCGCCGAAGAGTACGCCAACGGTCACCTACCGGGTGCCGTGTCGTTCCCGGCCGCGGAACTCGAAGCGAAGATCGACAGCATCCCGCGCGATGTGGAGGTGATCGCCTACTGCCAGGGCCCGTACTGTGTCCTGGCCCCGGACATGGCCCGGCTGCTCCGCGATCACCACATCTCGGCCCGACCGCTGGACGGGGGCATTACCCGGTGGCGGCGGAAGGGCGGGACGGTGCAGCCCGGGGAGCGGGATACGGCCGTCCCCAGTGCCCCGTACGAATGACCGTGCTGCCGAACGCGGCCGAGGGCCGACCGGCCGAGGACGGAACCCGGGCTGAGCCTGCCCGGCCGCCGCCGCCCGGAGTCCAGTGCGCCTTGGCTCGATCAGGCCCCAGTCCCACCGCGAGGGCCAGGCCCGGCCGATGTCCGAGTTGTCGTAGTCAAGCCTCCTGTCGGGTCAATTCAGGGGCTTGCGGACGGTGATGATCGCGTAGCCGACCTGGCCCACCGCCCGTATGAAGTAGGACTCCATCGCCTGTCGGTGTTCGTCGACCCTGGCCTCGCCGAACCGGGCGACCAGCTCGTCGCGCCGCGTATCCAGGGCCTGCAGGTACCTGGGGCCCATCCCGACGACCCGCGGCCCACACTGGAGGTACTCCACCAGCTCGAACCCGGCCTCTCGCAACGGGTCCAGCCACTCGGGCACCGACAGCAGATAGTTCGCACCGGAGCTGACCGCGAACTTGCCGGCGGCCACGACACCGAGCCCCTCCCTGGTGGGCTCGGCCACGGCCAGCCGGCCGCCAGGGCGCAGTACCCGGTGCAGGCCGCGGAGCGCATCCTCGAGGTCGTTGACGTAGACGAGGGACTCCATCGCCACCATCGCGTCGAAGCTGCCGTCCGGGAAGTCCAGCGAGCTGAAATTGACGGACCGGAACGTGACCTGGTCGGCCAACCCGGCCGCCTGGGCGCGGGCACGAGCTTCGGCCACCTGACCGACGCTGAAGTTGACGCCGGTGACCCGTACCCCGTACTCGGAGGCGAGCTGGATCGCCGGGGCGCCGAGGCCGCAACCGACGTCGAGGACCAACTCGCCCTTGCGTAGCCGCAGCGAATCCGCCACTTTGCGGGTTAGCCGCTGCGACGCCTCGACCATCGGGATCTGGTCCTCGTCGTCGTACCAGTAGCCCTGATGGCACTGGCCGTCGTTGAATTCGTCCTGCATGGCGAAGAACTCGTCGAACATCTCGGCCGGTGACCTCTGTGAGCCCGGCGGCGTCGACCAGGATTTCGGGGTGTCGGTCTCGTTCATCTCCGGCATCTCGCCAGTGGTTGTCGCGCTCTCCATGGCTTCCTTTCCCCTCTCGCTCGGACCGGTTCCCCGAGCCCTCGCTTCATGGTCCGGGGAGGTGATCGTGGCAGGCATCTTCATGATTGCGCGGTCGCCACGGAGACGCGCATTCGGTTTATATAGCGTAAGGGGGTCCGTTTTTAGCGCTTCATGGACGACAAGCTGAGCAATCTGGAAGAACTCGGCGACTCCTCCTGGGAATAGCCTGCTCCGCAAACAGCGGAATCAGGGGTGGCTTAGATGAGCGTTGCAGGCGAAGCTAAACCGGGCAGGCTTAATTCCTTGACCGGCCTACGGGCCGTCGCGGCATTCCTGGTCTTCTCCTATCACTGCACGGTGCTGTCCGTGTTCGCCGACACCGGGGTACAGAGTGGCCACGCCTTGGTGGCCTACCACGCAGGTCATATGGGCGTCTCGTTCTTCTTCGTGCTGAGCGGCTTCCTCCTCACCTGGTCCGCCCGGCCGGGCGACCGGCTGCGGCGTTTTCTGCGGCGGCGGGCCTTCAGGATTCTGCCCAACCACTTCGTGGCCTACGTGATCGCTCTCGTACTCCTGCTGGCGGCTGGCGAGACGATACGGGCCGGCTCCGCGGTGACCACTCTCTTCCTGGTGCACGCCTGGATCCCCGACGCCCAACTCATCGGCACCTCGATCAACGGCGTGACCTGGTCCCTCTCCGTCGAGATTGTCTTCTACCTGCTGTTCCCGCTGCTGCTGCCGTTGGTCAACAAGATCAGGGAGAACCGGCTGTGGTACGCGCTCGCGGGGGTAGGTGTGATGGCGCTGCTGGTGCCGGTGGCGGCGCTCACGTTCCTGCCCGGGCAGCCGCCGGGCCCGTTTTCGCCGGACATGTCCTGGCCGCAGATGTGGTTGACGCACTTCTTCCCGCTCGCCCGGGGGATGGAATTCCTGACCGGGATGGTCATGGCCCGGATCGTGCTGAGCGGCCGGTGGATCAACATCGGTATCGCGCCGGCGGCGGTGCTTGCCGGGCTGGACTACCTGCTCTCCCTGCAGCTGCCGACCATCTGGGGGTTCGCCGCGATATATCCGGTGCCGATCAGCTTCGTGATCGCCGCTGCGGCGACTGCGGACGCGCGAGGTCGCCAAATCTGGTTGAACAGCCGCCCGATGGTCCTGCTGGGTGACATCTCCAACGCCTTCTTCCTGCTGCACCTGTTCGTGATACTCAACGTTCACGCCGCGGTGGGGGGCGAGTGGGCCGGGAACGCCGCCTATCACCGGCAGTCGTGGAGCACCCCGGTGGGAGTGCTGTTCCTGCTCGGCGAGCTGCTCATCTGCGTCCTGTTGTCCTGGCTCCTGTACCGGTTCGTGGAAGCACCGGCATTTCGCAGATGGGCCAGGCCGCGACGGCGGGAATCCGATATGGCTCCGGGCGCCTCGCAGGGGACGAGCAGGGTGCCGGCCGTGTCCCCGTAGGCGGGTGGTGCGGACGGACTTCTTGATCGACCAGCCGGTGCGGTCCTCGATCCATGTGCTGACGGCCAGGGCGGCAAAGACGATCGTGGTGGTGGTGGTGGTGGCACGCACCTTCGTGGTCGCGCCGGTCGCCGCGGCGACCGGCGCAAGCCGGCCCAATAAACGTAAGGGCCCGCATTTGGCACTTTTGTGGATGACAAACTGAGCAATCTGAAAGAACTCGGCGACTCCTCCAGGTAATAGCCTGCTCCACAGGCGAATGCGCAGAGAAACGGACATATATGAGCGTCTCCAGTGGGGCTAGAATAGGCAAGCTCGATTCGCTGACCGGCCTGCGATTCATCGCGGCGTTCCTGGTCTTCGTCTCTCACGCCCAGTGGCTGTCCGTGTTCACTAACAACACGCTACAAAACAGCTACAGCTCGGTGGCCAAAAACGCAGGTTCAATCGGCGTTTCGTTCTTCTTCGCGCTGAGCGGCTTCGTCCTCACCTGGTCCGCCCGGCCGGGCGACCGACCGCTGTGGTTCTGGCGGCGGCGGGCCGTCAAGGTTCTCCCCAACCACGTCGTGGCCTGCGTGATCGCCGTCGTGCTCCTACTGGCGGCCGGTGAGTCGATACGGGTCGGGTCTGCGGTTGCCACTCTCTTCCTGGTGCACGCCTGGATCCCAGATCCCCAGTTCATGGCCACCTCGATCAACGGGGTGAGCTGGTCCCTCTCCGTGGAGGTGGTCCTCTACCTGCTGTTCCCGCTACTGCTGCCGCTGGTTAACAAGATCAGGGAGAACCGCCTTTGGCACTCGCTCGCGGCGGCAGGGGTGGCCGCGCTGCTGGTGCCGGTGGTGGCGCTCACGCTCCTGTCCGGGCAGCCGAGCCCGTTTTTTGCGCCGGACATAACCTGGCCGCAGCTGTGGTTCTCGCACTTCTTCCCGATCGCCCGGGGGATGGAATTCCTGGTCGGGATGATCATGGCGCGGATCGTGCTGAGCGGCCGGTGGACCAACGTCGGTATCGCGCCGGCCGCGGTGCTCACCGGGCTGGCCTACGCGGTCGCCCTGCAGTTGCCGACCATCTACGGGTTCGCCTCGCTGTATCCGCTGCCGCTTAGCTTCCTGATCGCGGCCGTAGCGACCGCGGACGCGCGGGATCGCCGAACCTGGCTGAACAGCCGCCCGATGGTCTGGCTCGGCGAGCTCTCCTTCGCCTTCTTTCTGCTGCACCCACTCGTGATGTTCAACCTGCACGCCGCGATGGGAGGCGAGTGGGCCGGGGCCGGCCCCGGCGCCTATCAGCCGCGGTCGTGGAGCACCCCGTTGGCGTTGCTGTTCCTGCTCGGCGCGCTGCTCACCTGCGTCCTGCTGGCCAGGCTCTTGTACCGTTTCGTGGAAGCACCGGCAATGCGCAGATGGGCCAGCCCGCGGCGGCGGGAATTCGATATGGCTTCGGGCGCCTCCCAGGAAACGAGCACGATGCCGGCCAGGTCCCCGTAGGGATCGAAGCAGGCACCTTGGCGGGCCCGGCTGCGTCCCCCAGGCGGGCGGAACCGCGATTCCCTCGGCCCGCCATGTCGAGATCCGCGCTCCGGCTCCGACCGTTTAGTAGGTGCGCACCCGGGCCGGTCCGGGTGCATGAGCGAGAGGGTGTTTCATGCGGGAAATGACGGCAGTGCCGACGGGCGAGCTCGCCGATCGGGTGTCGCGGCTGCGCAAGGAGGTCGTCGGCCAGGTGATCACGCCGGACGACACGGACTACGAGCGCGCCCGTATGGTATTCAGCGGAAACATCGACCGGCGGCCGGCCGTCGTCGTCCGCGCGGCCGACGCCGCCGACGTGGCTCGCGTCATCGCGTTCGCCCGGGAGACCGGCCTGCCGCTCGCGGTGCGCAGCGGCGGACACGGCACGTGGGGCAGCTGGGACGACGGGCTGGTGCTCGACCTGTCCCTGCTGCGCGCGCTGGACATCGACGTGGCCGCGCGGACCGCCTGGGCCGAGCCGGGGCTGACCGCGGGGGAGTTCACCAAGGCCGCCGGCGAGCACGGGCTGGTGATCGGATTTGGTGACACCGGCTCGGTGGGCCTGGGCGGGCTGATCGTCGGCGGCGGCGTGGGATACCTGGTGCGCCGGTACGGTCTAACCATCGACAACCTGCTCGCGGCCGATGTGGTGACCGCCGACGGCGAACTGGTGCGCACGGACGCGGACAACCACCCCGACCTGTTCTGGGCGATCCGGGGCGGCGGCGGCAACTTTGGCGTGGTCACCCGGATCCAGCTCCGGCTGGACCCGGTCCCGAAGGTGTACGGCGGCATGCTGGTCCTGCCCGGCACCGCGGAGGTAATCACGGCCTTTGTGGAGGCGGCCAAGGCCGCGCCGGACGAGCTGTCCACCATCGCGAACATCATGCCGTCGCCGCCGTTGCCGTTCGTGCCAGAGGAGTTCCACGGCAAGCCGGTCGTCATGGCGGAGCTGGTGTACTGCGGCGACGACATCGAGGCGGCGGAGCGGGCTGTGGCACCGTTCCGGAAGCTGGCCACGCCGCTGGCCGACATGCTGAAGGCGATGCCTCTGGCGGACATCTACGGACCGGAGGATCCCGAGCGTCGCCCGATCACGGTGGCCCGCAACCTGTTCATCGACGACTTCGACTTGGCCGCGGCCAAGCGGGTGCTGGAGTTCCTGGGCTCGTCGCCCGCGACGTGGCCGGCGGCGCAGGTGCGGGTACTGGGCGGGGCGATGGCGCGGGTGCCGGCGGACGCGACCGCGTTCGCGCACCGCAACCGCGAGATCATGGTCGTCGCTGCGGCGGTTTACGATGACCTCGCCAACACTCCGGAAATCTGGCAGTGGGCCACCGACTTCACCGCGGCGATGCGGCAGGGCGAGGATGGTGCTTACGTCAACTTCCTCTACTTCGACAGCGCGGAGCGCGTCCACGAGGCGTACCCGGAGGCGACGTACCGGCGGCTGGCCGACATTAAGCGCCGGTACGACCCGGACAACGTGTTCCGGTTGAACGTCAATATCCCGCCCAGCCAGTAGTGCGCGGGCGGCGGGATGCCGCACTTTGAGAGATGAGCGTCGGGGTGGAGGGTGCGAAAGTCGAAGCGCATTGTGGATCGACGCACCCACGACCCGAGGAACCGCCCATGACACAGAACGCGGAGAGATCTCACGTCGAGCTCACCGAACCGCCCTCAACCGCTGTCGCGCAACAGGCGCCGGTCACCTCCCCTGATCGACCGGGGTCGTGGTGGCGGCAGCGGTACTTCTGGCTGGTGCTTCTACTTGGTATTGTAGTATTTAACCTCATATATGCGTTGCCAAGGTACCTGAGCCTCGATCCGAGTCAGTCGCGCAGCGGTCTCGACCCGTCGGTACCGGCGCACTTCGGGCTCCTCGTGGCACACGTGGTCACCGGGAACGTGGCGATGGTGACGGTTCTGTTGCAGCTGTGGCCGTGGCTGCGCCGCAACCATCCGGGGGTGCACCGAAACAGCGGGCGGGTCTACATCCTGGCCGGCGCGCTGCCCGCGGCCGGGCTGGGCTTGTTCGCACTCATCCCGCTGCGGCCGGACCAGACCGGCAGCGTCGGGCTGGGGGCCATGGGTGTGCTGTGGATCGTCACCACCATCGTCGGGTGGCGGATGGCCATCCGGCACCGGTACGCCGAGCACCAGCGCTGGATGCTCTACAGCTTCGCGCTGGCATTGGGTACCACCTGGGGCCGCATCATCGTGGTCGTCCTCACCGCGTTCCCGAACCTGCCCGTGAATTTCAGCGTGCTGGTGGAGGTCAACAACTGGCTCGGCTGGATGGTGAACCTGTTGATCGCACACCTGTGGGTCGAGAGTCGGGCCAGCCGGTCGAGCAAGGCCGGTGGCCAGGTCGTCACGTACGTCTCGCCGGCGCGCTGACCCGCACCAGACGGCCCGGTGGGATTGCCGGAAGGCAACCCTACCGGGCCGTTTCGTGCGCTCAGGTGGTCCGCTCGCGCCGGACCCGCTCGACGAACAGGTACGCGTGCGAGGTGACCACCTCGGTCACGGTCAGGCTGTCCAGCGCCAGGCCCACCTTGCCGGCGGGCTCACCGCAGTGCGCGTCGCCGCGTCACCGCAGTGCGCGTCGCCGCGTCACCGCAGCCGGGAGGAGCCGGGGATGATGTCGTCCCGGAACAGCCCGTCCGGATCGACCCGCAGCCGTACCCGGTCGACCGCGTCGACCACGTCCGGATTCAGGTGCGCCTGTGGCTGGTTGACGTTCTCCACCAAGGTGGGCGTGGTACGCCCGGTGTCCCACGGTGCGAGCGCGGCACGCACCACGGCGCAGTGCTTCTCGATGTCGGCTGCGCCGTCCGGGATGGCCGTGCCGAGGTAGGCGTAGGTCGCGTCCAGGCTCCGGAATGCGCCACCGGTGTCGGCCGGGACGGCGAACGCGCCGCCGAGGTGGCGCAGTTCGGCGCTGATCAGCGGGGATCCCGAGCCGGGCCCGGTCACGTCCAGGAAGGTGGCGGCGCCGCGATCGCCCAGGTCGCCGAAGAGCATGTGGTCGCCCACCATCGGTCCCGGCTCGTCCGGGCCCAGCTGCGCGCGTGCCACCTCGCCGGGCGAACACAACTGCCACGTGTCCAACAGCGGTTCACCGACTGCCCGCAGCGGGCTCAACAGGCTCTGCGCCTGCTGCCAGGCCAGCCGCGGATCCAACTCGGTACCCAGGATCGTGCCGGCGATACCGATTACGGTGCCGGCCTTGAGATAGTCCGGTACCACCGGCGCGTCCGGCAGGTTGAGCACCTGGAGCGAGGTGGTCGCCTCCGGCGGTGCGTCAGCTGTCCACGCGCGCCACCGGTCCATCACCTCGGCGGCCCGGTCACCCGACCAGTAGGTCGCGCCGGTGGTCACCCGGCGGGCCGGGAACAGAGCGACCTCGATCGCGGTCACCACACCGAACCCACCGCCGCCGCCGCGTACCGCCCAGAACAGGTCGGGGTCCTCGACCAGGTTTACTCGGCGCAGCTCTTCGTCGGCGGTGACCAGCTCCACCGCCCGCACGCTGTTAACCGCCAGGCCCACCTTCCGGCCGTAGACGCTGATCCCGCCGCGCAGTGAGTAGCCCACCACACCCACGTCTGCCGACGTGCCGTGCGGCGCGGCCAGCCCGTACGCGGCGGCGGCGTCGACCACCTCGGCCCACCGGGTGCCGGCCGGTACCCGGGCCAGCCGGCGCTGCGGGTCCACCCGGACCCCGCCGTCGAGTTGTGTCCTGATGAGCACCGCGTCACCCATGGCGCGGGCGGCGCCGGCGCCGTGGCCGGTGCTGTGCACGCGGACCGTCAGCCGCTTGGTGCGGGCGAAGCGCATCGCGGCCCGAACGTCCTCGACGGTGTGCGCGGTCACGGCCGCCACCGGATGCGCCGGCGCGTGCAGGTTGAACACCTGCGTCGCGGCATCGTAGTCCGGCTCTCCGGCCACCGCGATGCCCGCTTTCCGTCCACCGGTCTCGGTCATGGCAAAACCTCCCGACAGGCTCGTCGACTCGGGTGCCGCTCCACTGTCACACGCGACCGCGCAGCGCGGATCTTTTGGAGTGCGCTGTGTCCGGGGCTCCAGTCAACATCGCGGGCGACCTGGACGGTGTGGCGGTGCGCGCCTCGTGACGGAAGGTGCGGCTAAGAATGGATGGGGTGCGGTCTGGGGCCAACGGCGCCAAGACGGTCGACGAGGAACGGATAGCCCGGCGCACAGGGCCGGACAGGGGCGCCGCCGTGACCGGCGGCGCCCCTGTCTGGCTGTCCGGTTACTTGATGGCCAGCGGGTTGATCGGAGAGGCGACCGCCCGGCTGATTTTCAGCGGCGGCGCCACGAAGAGGAAGTCCCATACCCCGTCTTGCGCGCAGTCGGCGGCCAGCTCTTCGAAGTCCAGCATCTCGCCCAGCGGTACGCCCATGTCGCGCAGCAGGATCATGTGGACGTTGAGGAACACGTCCGGGTTCTCGCCAGGCAGTACCTCGATCGCCCAGTTGTCCGAGCAGACCGCCGCGACGTCCCGCTCCCGCAGCCATGCGCAGCAGTCCTGGCCGAGGCCGGGCTCGCCGGCCATGAACGCGGCCGGGTCCCGCTCGGTCAGGAACTTGCGCCGCCAGCCGGTGCGGAACAGCAGGATGTCGCCGGGCCCCACACTCACCCCGCCCTGCCGGCGGGCCGCCTCGTCCAGGTCGTCGGGCGTGATGACGGTACCGGCCGGCAGCCAGTCCACTCCGTGCAGCGCGGCCACGTCCAGCAGCACGCCGCGCCCGGCGATCCCCTTGGCCTGCTTGTCGATGGCGCACCGCGCGGCACCCTTCACCGACACGTCCCGGCCCGCGAAGCCGTTGTACATCTGGTCGTCGTAGTACACGTGCGCCAGCGAGTCCCACTGCGACGCGCACTGCAACGGCATGAAGATGTAGTCGTCGGCGTACCGGAACCCGCCGGAGAACAATTGCTGGTCGCCGGTCTCGGACATCAAGTGGATCGGGTTGATGCGGTGCGTGCCGGGTTGCGGCCCGTCGCGATCGAACGGGATGCCGAGGTCGAACACCGCGCCCTTGCGGACCAGCCCGGCGGCGGCCACCAACGCTTGAGGGGTGATGAGATTGGTGGCGCCGCGTTCGTCCTCGGTGCCCCAGCGACCCCAGTTGCGCAGCCGCTCGCCGGTCGCCCGGAAGTCCTCTACTGTGGTCTGCTGCCCGGTCACCTCGGCTCCCTTCGGTCTCAGCGGTCCTTCAACAGCCGGGCGAACGCTTGCAGATCGGCCGCGAACAGGTCCGGCTCCTCCATCGCGGCGAAGTGACCGCCGCGGTCGAACTCGGCCCAGTGCACGATGGTGGGCAGGTCCCGGCTTGCGAAGCGGCGCACCGGTACGAACGGCGCGTGCGGGTACACCGCGACGCCCATGGGTTGGCTGATGGGCTGGTACCGGACCGTGCTCGTCGTGATGGGCAGGTGCGCCACGGTCTCGTAGTAGAACTGGGCCGAGGGGCCTGCGGTCGCGGTGAGCCAGAAAATGCTCGCGATGGTGAGGATCCGGTCCCGGCTGATCGCGTCCTCGGGTAGCCGCGGCGCGTCCGCCCAGTCCTTGAACTTCTCCACGATCCAGGCCAGCTGGCCGACCGGGGAGTCGGTCAGCGCGTAGGAGACCGTGTGCGGGCGGGTCGCCATCAGCTTCATGGAACCGGCCAGCTCGGTCCGGAAGCGCTCCGACCGGTCCAGCCGTGCCTGGTCGGCCTCGCTGAGGTCGGCCGTCTCATCGGGCTCACCGCTGGGCGTGGTGACCAGCGTGTTGAGGTGCAGGCCGACGACGTGCTCGTGGTCGACCAGGGCCAGGGCGTAGGAGACGAGGGAGCCGAAGTCGGCGCCCTGTGCCACGTACCGTTCGTAGCCCAGCCGCCGCATCAGCTCCGCCCACGCGTTCGCCACCCGCATGCCGTTCCAGCCAGGCTGCCCGTTGGCGCTGGAGAAGCCGAACCCGGGAATGGACGGGATCACCAGATGGAACGCGTCGGCCGGGTCGCCGCCGTGCGCCCTCGGATCGGTCAGCGGGCCGATGATGTCGAGGAACTCGACCACCGATCCGGGCCAGCCGTGGGTGATCAGAACCGGCAGCGCGTCCGGCTCCGGCGAGCGCACGTGCAGGAAATGCACGTCCGCGCCGTCGATGTCCGCGATGAACTGGGGGTACCTGTTGAGCTCAGCCTCGGCCGCGCGCCAGTCGTACCGCGTGCGCCAGTACCCGACCAGCTCGCGCAAGTAGTCCACGGGTACCCCGCGGTCCCATCCGGTCTCCGGCAGCCGCTCCGGCCACCGCACGCCCGCCAGCCGGCGCGCCAGGTCGTCCAGGGCGGACTGCGAAATGTCCACACGGAACGGTCGCATGCTGTGTTCCCATCTGTCTGGCGGCGGTATCCCGCGTGGTACGGATGAGGCCAATATGCAGCCCGTACAAGCGGGGCCGCATCTCTGATGTTGCGGCCTGCCCACGGCACGGATTCCGCATGCCGGGAGATGCCCTGCCGGTGGCCGCCGCGCCAGCGTCGGCGGGCCCGTAGTTCCGCTCCGCGTACACGACGACGGCGACCGAGCTGCATCGCGGCCGGGTCGAGGTCACGCCGCCGGACGACCCGTACGACGTCAGCCGCACCTTCCGGCCGGCCGGGACGTGATCGCCGGCGGCCCCCGCCCGTGGCGGCTGTGGGCGTACATGCGCATCGCGCACATGCCCAACAACGCCCGCTCTGACCGGCGACGTCGCGTACGGGCACGGGCGGAGACGACACGGCGATCGAACCCGCCGCAGGCTTGAGGAATCCGTCCGACCCGTTCCATCCATTCGATCGGAGGTTCAATCGTGACCGATTACGACGTGATCGCCGACCTGAGCGCCAGTGCCGAGGACGTCGACCGGATGGTCGCCGGCCTTGCCGACGAGCAATGGAAGCTGCCGACGCCCGCCGAGGGCTGGACCGTCGCCCACCAGGTCGGCCACCTGGCGTTCGTCTTCCGCATCGCCGGCCTAGCCGCCGCCGACCCGGACGCGTTCACAGCCCTGACCCAGCGCATCGGCACCGGCTTCGGCGCGTTCGACCGGGCGGTCAACGCCGCGCTGGACGAATACCTCGTGTTGCCGCATGAGGAGCTGCTCGCCCGATGGCGGGCCGAGCGTGACGCCAGCATCGCGAAGCTCGCGGTCGTTCCGGCCGGGACGCTCGTGCCCTGGCTCGTCCGGCCGCTCCCGGCACCCGTGTTGTGCGCGGCCGGCATGACCGAGCTGTTCGCGCACGGCCAGGACATCGCCGACACGCTCGGCGTGCAACGGCGACACACCGACCGCATCAAACGGATCGTGCAGTTCGTCGTGCACACCTGGGAATTCGGCTACCAGTCCCACGACCTGACCCCGCCGGCCGAGCAGTTCCGCTTCGAGATCACGGCGCCCAGCGGTGAGCAGTGGACTTTCGGCCCGGCCGATGCGACCCAGTCGATCACCGGCTCCGCAGTCGATCTGTGCCTGCTCGCGACCCGCCGCCGCCACCACAGCGACCTCGACCTGGTTGCCACCGGCGCCGATGCGCAGACGTGGCTCGGGCTGGCGCAGGCGTATCGCGGCCCGGCCGGCAAGGGACGTACACCCGGTCAGTTCGCCGAGTCCAAGTTGTCCGCCTGACGATGCGCACCACCCCCTGGCCGGTTTCCGGCGGGACGCGCTGTCGGCATGTCCCGCCGGTATGGGCACGTGACGGATGAGGAAGCGCTCATGGCCAATGCGATGCGTATCTCGAAACTCAGTGCTCGCAGCGGTGTCCCAGTCTCCACGATCAAGTTCTACCTGCGCGAGCGGCTGCTGCCGCAGGGCGCGTCCACGGCGCCCAACCAGGCGGCGTACAGCCATGAACATCTGCTCTGGCTCCGCCTGATCCGGGTCCTGACCGGCATGGGCCGTCTCAGCATCTCCGCCGTGCGGGACGTGCTGCGAGCCTTGGACGACCGTGCCGTGTCGGCCTTGGAGCTTTACGGTGCCGTCAGCCGGGGCATGGAGAGCAGACCCGCGTCACCGACATCCAGCGCCGCGCAGGCTCGCGTCGACGCACTGCTGGAGCGCTGCGGCTGGCACGTCGAGCCGGACGAACATCAGCGGGACATACTCGCTGAGGCTGTTGCGCTGCTCGACGATGCCGACCTCGACGCGCTTGCCGCCATAGCCGAACAAACCGGTGCCCGGCTGCTCGAACTCCTTCCCTGGCGTATGGCGGAGTCGTCCACCCGGCCGCTCGACCGGGCAGTGTTCGTGGCTCGTCTGGTGACCCTCGACGCGGCGTTCGACGCCCTGCGGCGCCTCGCGATCCGGGCGCCGCAGGCCGCCTGCGCAGCTCCGCAGCCCTGCGCGCGATCATCGCCGGCTCATCCGCAGCGAGCCGCGCAGCACCCGTACGACGATGCCCGGCCTGAGCAGTGACCTCGGTCGCCGCCCGCCTCTGGCGTGGCGGGCATGACCCTTCCGACAGGGCCACCCTCAAGGCGCGCAACGACGACGCCGTGCGGGATACCATCGCCGACCCCTCGAACGACTTTGCTCACCCGTCGTCACCGACGGCGAGCAGAGTAAACCGAGCCTCGCGACGTACCCGCTGTCCGGTGGTCCGGGAGGTGAGCGAGGCCGCGAAGCCGGGTAGAACAGGTCCTGCGCGATGCCCAGGACCGGGCAGCAGGATCAGCGGCTTGCCGCTCCCGCCGACGACGGAGTCAGCACCGTGGAAGACGCCCGCGGCGGCGGCCGCTGGACACCATGGGAGTGGCCTGCACCGATCCGTCCTCACAGGAGGCAGACGTGGACGACGACCCGCTGTTCGTCATCGATCCGGCCGGCACCGACATCCACGGCGAGGCGGCCCGGCTCCGGGCCCACGGGCCGGTCACCCGGGTGCTGCTGCCCGGCGGAGTCGCGGCCTGGTCGGTGACCGGCTACCACGCCGCCCGGCAGGTCCTGGCGGACGAGCGGTTCGCCAGGAACGCCCGGCAGCACTGGCCGGCGTACGTCGACGGCAGCCTCGGCCCAGACTTCCCGCTGATCGCCTGGGCCCGGATGGACAATATGTCCACTGCGGATGGTGAACCGCACGCTCGTCAGCGCCGGCTCGTCGCCGGAGCGTTCAGCCCGCAGCGGATCGCCGCGTTGCGGCCGCGGGTCGAGCGGGTCGTGACGCGCGCGCTCGACGAGCTGGCCGAGCATGCGGCCGAGCGGCCGGGCGAGCCGGTCGATCTCAAGGTGCGGTACGCGCACCCGGTGGCGTCGCGGGTGATCGGCGAGCTGCTCGGCGTGCCCGACGGCGACCCGGACGGCATCCTGGACCGCGCCGGGTACGTCGAGTCGACCCCGCAGAAGGCGGCCGCGGAGTTCGCCTTGCTGCGGAGCAAGATCGAGGCCCTGGTCGCGGCGAAGCGCCGGGAGCCGGGGGAGGACCTGATCAGCGACCTGATCGCGGCCCAGCCGAGCGGATGTCCGGTGACCGGGGCGGGCGCCGGGTCCGATGCCGAGCTGGTCGGCCTGGCGCAGCTGATGCTCAACACCGGCGCCGAGCCGGCCAGGAACCTCATCACGAACACCGTGTTGGCGCTGCTCACCCGGCCCGGCCAGCGCGCCCTGGCAGCGGGCGGCGAGGTGGACTGGGACGACGTGGTGGAGGAGACGCTGCGCACCGACGCGCCGGTCGCGTACCTGCCGTTCCGGTTCGCAACGGAGGACGTCACGATCGCCGGCGTGACCATCTCCCGGGGCGACCCGGTGCTGGTCAGTTACGCCGCGACCGGCCGCGACCCGGAGCTGCACGGTGCCGCCGCGGGGGAGTTCGACGCCCGGCGCGCGGATAAGCGGCACCTGGCGTTCGGGCACGGCGTGCACCGGTGCCTCGGCCCGGCGCTGACCCGGCTGGAGGTGCGCATCGCGGTGGAGGCGCTGTTCACGCGCTTCCCGGGGCTGCGGCTGGCGGTGGAGCCGAAGGAACTGGCCGGGCAGGGCACGTTCATCATGAACGGCCGCCTCGCGCTGCCGATCCACCTCTGAACGCCGGTCCGGCGGCGGGCGCACGCCCCGCCGCCGTTTCAGCGCCACAGCTGGATTCCACCGCCCGACAGTCCTCGCGCCGCCGCTATCTAGGCCGCCGGCGACAGCGCGAGCCGCCGGGCGAACGCCCGACTGTCCTGCCGGCTGCGCCTGCCCGAGCTTGGACGAGACGGTGATTTTCGTGATCCGGTCGCCGGTCTCGCTGACCAGGACGGTGATCTGGCCGGGATCGGATCAGCCGTTTCCGGCGTGATGAGCCTGTCCGGTGGACGCCGCTCGTTGGACCGGGCGGGTGTCGGGATGGCGCACCGTTGGGCGGGCGGCGGCAATCACGAAGATGCGTGGCCCTCGCGGCGGTGATGAGAATCGAGACGCGGCCATGTAGCAGTGCTGTGACCATCCGTTCGCAATACTAATAGGGAGCGCAAATGACGACGGTCGGAACCGATGTCGGCGTCGATCTCGATGGCGAGACGCTCGGCCTTTCAGATCTGCGCCGCGTCGCCGAGGAGCACGCCCCGGTCGCGCTCACCACGCGGGTGCTGCAGCGCGCGGCCGTGAGCCGGGACCAGTTCGAGGAGACCGTGCGGCAGAACATCCCGGTCTACGGGGTGACCACCGGCTACGGCGAAATGATCTACATGCTCGTCGACACGGCCAAGGAGACCGAGCTTCAGACCAACCTGGTACGCAGCCACAGCGCCGGCGTCGGCCCGCTGCTGAGCGAGCCCGAGGCGCGGGCCATGCTCACCGCGAGGCTGAACGCCCTCGCCAAGGGGCACTCGGCCGTGCGGCCCGCTGTGCTCGAACGTATCGCGCTCTACCTCAACGAGGGCCTTACGCCGGCCGTACCGGAGATCGGTTCGCTGGGCGCCAGCGGCGACCTCGCACCGCTCGCACACGTGGCGAGCTCGCTGATCGGCGAGGGTTACCTGCTGCGCGACGGAGTGAAGACGCCGACCGGTCCGGTGCTGCGTTCGCTGGGCATCGAGCCGCTTCAGCTGCGTTTCAAGGAGGGCCTGGCGCTGATCAACGGCACGTCGGCGATGACCGGCGTCGGCTCCCTGGTGGCCGAGTACGCCTTGGCGCAGGCACGGCACGCCGAGATCGCCGCCGCGCTGGTCATCGAGGTGCTGCAGGGCTCGATGAGCCCGTTCCAGCCGGAGGGCCACGAAGCCCGCCCGCACGCCGGCCAGATCGCCAGCGCCGCCAACATGCGCGCGCTGATGAACGGCAGCAGGCTGACCGTCGAGCACGCGGATCTCCGCCGGCAGGTGGCCGCCAGCAAGAAGAACGGCAACGGCAACGGCAACGGCTCGGTGTTCCGCTCCGATGTCTTCCTGCAGAAGGCGTACTCGCTGCGCTGCGTGCCGCAGGTGATCGGCGCGGTCCGGGACACCCTCGGGCACGCCAGGCTCAAGCTCGAGATCGAGCTCAACTCGGCCAACGACAACCCGCTGTTCTTCACCGACCGGGAGATCTTCCACGGCGCGAACTTCCACGGCCAACCGATCGCGTTCGTGATGGACTTCGTGACGATCGCGCTCACCCAGCTCGGGGTGCTGTCCGAACGGCGCAGCAACCGCCTGCTCAGCAAGCACCTGAACTACGGCCTGCCGGAGTTCCTGATCAAGGGCGAGCCGGGACTACACAGCGGCTTCGCCGGCGCGCAGTACCCGGCCACCGCGCTGATCGCGGAGAACCGGACGATCGGCCCGGCCAGCATTCACAGCGTGCCGTCCAACGGCGACAACCAGGACGTGGTCAGCATGGGCTTGATCGCCGCCCGTAACGCGCGCCGGGTGCTGCGAAACAACAACATCATCCTGGCTCTCGAGTTCCTCGCCGGCGCGCAGGCGGTGGACGTCTCCGGGCGCCTCGACCGGCTGAGTCCGGCCGGCCGGGTCACGTACGACACCATCCGGTCGCTCGTGCCGACCCTCGAGGACGACCGCTACATGGCGGACGACCTCGAGCTGGTCGCCGCCGAACTCGAACGCGGCACTCTGCTCGATGCCCTCCAGAACGCCGGCGTCAGCCTTCACTGAGGAGAGATCTCACATGACCACGACTTCGGAAACCCGGCAGGCAACCGCGGCGCTCTCACTGCAGCAGCAGTTCCTCTGCATCTTTGCCCAAGGCTTCGAAGCCGGGCCGTTCGGGCCGCACTACACGGAGGTCTTCGGGTGGCGGGTCCGCGGCCGCGTCGACGTGCAGGCCATGCGCCTGGCGTTGGCCGATGTGATCGAGCGGCACGAGGCGCTGCGTACTGTGGTGCACTTGGAGAACGGCGGCGCGCAGAGCGTGCTGCCCGCCGTACAGCCCGAGCTGCTGGTGGTGGACCTGGACGAGCCGCCGGGCGCGGACCGGGACCGGCGCGCCGAGCAGCTCATGATCGAGGCGGAGACCCGGCCGTTCCCGGTCGACCAGGTCCCGCTGCTGCGGGCCGTTCTCGGCCGCTTCGACGACCAGGACTCCGTACTGGTTCTGTGCGCCCACCACAGCGCCGCCGACGTTTGGTCGATCCAGGTGATCCTGCGGGACCTGGCGGAGTGCTACACGGCTCGCGCGGCTGGGAACGAGCCGCAGCTGCCCGAGGTGACCCAGTACCGGGACTACGTCGCCGCGCAGCAGGAGGAGGCCGCCGGGCCGACGGTGGCCGCTTCGCGGGCGTACTGGCGCGAAACGCTGCGCGGCGCCAAGATCCTGGTCTCGCCGGTGCGCCGCACCGGGCAGGCCCCTGCGACGAGCTATCACCGCTTCACCACCGACGCGCACCTGAGCACGGAGGTGTCCCGGCTGGCCAAGGCGACGCGTAGCTCGCCGTTCATGGTGCTGCTCGCCGCGTTCACCGTCTTCGTGAACCGTCGTACCCAGGCGACCGACATCGTGGTGCCCACCTTCGCGCCGGGCCGCCAGCACCGCTTCCAGTCCACGGTCGGGTCGTTCTTCAACTTCGTCCCGCTGCGGGTGGATCTGGACGGCTGCCGGACCTTCCGCGATGTCATCGCCCGCACCAGGACGGCCTGCATCGGCGCCTTCTCGCACGAGCTGCCGCTGCTGCACGTGCTCGCCGAGGCGCCCGAGCTGATGTCCTCGGCCGGCCCCGACGCGGTACCGACCCTGTTCCAGGCCGTCCAGCCGCCCTACCTGATGCAGGGTGACCGGATCGGCGACCTCGAGTACACGGCGATCTGGCGGCGGGTCATCCCGCAGCCGGTCGGCTCCGACACTCCGGACGGCATGATCTGGTCGATGCACCTGAGCAACACGGAAGTGGTCGGCGGGCTCAGCTTCAGCCGCCACCTGTTCGAGCAGGCCGAGGTCGACGAGCAGGTGACCGGGTTCCTCGGCGTGATCGGCGAGATGGTGGCCGACCCGGATTCGGCGATTTGAGGTCCGACGCCATGACCGTCACTGAGAACGCCGTGCGGGGCTCGGCCATGCCATCCGAGCCCGACGTCACCCCGGCCGTGCTCATCGAGCGGGCCAAGGCCATGGTGCCCGCCCTGGTGGCGCGCCAGCACGAGACCGAGCAGCGAACCTATTACGCCGAGGACACCCATCAGGCGTTCCGGGACGCGGGCTTCTACCGCATCACGGTGCCCAAGCGGTACGGCGGCTACGAGTTCGGCTTCGACACGTTCCTGCAGATCGTGATGACCCTGTGCCGTGCCTGCCCGTCCACGGGCTGGATGTACTGCCTGGGGGCGGCACACTCGCTGTTCGCCGGCAGCATGTTCGGGGAGAAGGCGCAGGCCGAGATCTTCAGCGGCGGCGACTTCATCGCGCCGCTCGTCAATGCCCCGTACGGAACAGCCAGGCGCGCCGAGGACGGCGGCTGGATCCTGGACGGCGTGTGGAGGTACTGCTCCGGCGCGCCGTACGCGACCCACCTGATCGGCAACACCGTGATCGCCGGGGATGACGCGAACTCGCCACGCCGGCTGCTGTTCATCGCTCCCCGCGATCAGTGGGAGATGCTCGACGACTGGGGCGGGCAGCTGGGCCTCAAGGGCAGCGGGTCGCACAGCATCCGGATCTCCGGTGGGCACATCCCCGATCACTTCGGCATCGAGATCAATTTCGAGGAGATCTCGGTGACCGACGGCACCCCGGGGCGCGAGCTGCACGAGCACCCGCAGTACGGGGGCGCGCCGGCGAGCTCGATGGCGCTGGAGGGCGCGCACATCGCGGTCGGCATGTGCCAGGGCGCGCTCGACGCGTACACGGAGCTGATGTTCTCCCGCACCACGATCCTCCCGCCGTTCCTGCCCAGGGCGGAGGATCCCGACTTTCAGCTCTGGTACGGGAAGGCCAGCGGCATGATCGACGCCGCCGAGACGCTCGTGCTCGCGGCGTCGCGGCGCTGGCACGAGCTGTCCGAGCAACCGATCGGGGCGTTCACCCCCGAGGAAGACCTGCGGATCGCGATCACCTGTCGAGAGGCCACCGAGCTGGCCTGGCGGGCCGTCGACGAGATCCTCCAGCCGACCGCCGGCAGCCCGGCTGTGCGTGAAGGAACACGCCTCGAACGGATCTGGCGCGACCTTTCCACCGGGCGTACGCACGCCAGCTCGGCCGTGCTGCTCACCACCGTGGCCAACCGCGGGTACGCCCAGCTGAGGCTGCATAGCGCGCGTCGTTGACCGGCACCAGACGTGTTGTCCCGAATCCGGTCAGTGGTCGTAGGCGACCACTGACCGGGTGAGCGGCGCTCGGGAAAGCCGTTAGCCGCAATCTCTCCCCAGGATCTGAACTGACGTCCGCCCATGTGTCGGAGCTCTGGGTGGCGTTTCGGGGGTTATTCAAGAACTGTTTCCGCACGCGCGGCCCGCGCCACCTCGCGGGTAAGGCCCCCACGTTGAACGGCTTGGACGGCGGCCAGGTACTGCGCCGCCACCGGCGGTCGCATCTCCGCGCTTGTTTCGGGCCCTCCCGCAAACGGGGCGAGATGGCAGCTCAGGAGATGCGTCGCAGTTGCCGTACCTGCGAAAGTCGAACCCGATGGCGTCGGGACTCGAGGAGGAATGAATGACCATAGCGACCACCACGCCGTCGCGCGTCGAGTTGGTGCGCCGTGCGGCTGATCTCGGCGCTGTGTTGCGGGCCGAGGCGCAGCAGTCCGAGCATGAGCGTCGTCTTACCGCCGCGACGGTCGAGGCCCTTGCGGGGTCGGGTTTGTTGCGGATGCGGGTGCCGCGTCGTTTCGGCGGTTTCGAGTCGGATTCGCGGACTGTCACGGAGGTGCTGGCGGAGTTGGCGCGCGGTGATGGTTCTGCCGCGTGGACTGCGTCGGTGTGGCTGATCAGTAGTTGGATGGTTGGCCTGTTCCCGGATTCGGTGCGTGAGGAAGTGTTCGCGGATCCGGATGTGCGGATCAGTGGCATTTTGAGTCCTAGCGCGATGGCTGTGCCGGTCGAGGGCGGTTATCAGGTCAACGGCAAGTGGTCGTTCAACACGGGCTGTTTGCAGAGTGCGTGGAATGTCAACGCCGCGGTCCGGCCTACTCCTGATGGGCAGTATGAGCCGGTGATGGTGCTGATCCCGATGGGTGATCTGCGGATTGTCGATGACTGGCACACCACCGGAATGCGCGGCTCGGGCAGTGTTTCCACGATCGCCGAGAACGTGTTCGTGCCTGAGGACCGGCTGCTGCCGATGGGTCCGGTGATCGGTGGGGCGCATCCGTTGCAGCAGGATCCGTCGGCGTTGATGTGGCGTGCGCCGTTCATGCCGATCGCCTGTACGACGGTGGGTGCGGTGGCTTTCGGGCTGGCGCAGGCGGCCCGGGACGCGTTCCTGACGAGGTTGCCGGGCCGGAAGATCACGTACACGGATTATGAGGAGCAGAGCGCGGCGCCGTTGACGCATTTGCAGGTGGCCGGCGCGACGATTCGGGTGGATGAGGCTGGTTTCCATATTCGCCGCACGGCGGAGCTGATCGACGCGAAGGCGGCTGCAGGGGAGGCGTGGGCGTTGGAGGAACGGGCTCGGGTCCGTCTGGACCTCGGCGCGGTGTGTCTGAGGGCGAAGGAAGCTGTCGATTTGTTGGCTGGTGCGAGCGGTGGCACGTCGTTGCAGCTTGATGTGCCGATCCAGCGGATCGAGCGGGACATCAAGGCGCTGAACCTGCACGCGATCATGCACCCCGATACGAACTTCGAACTGTACGGGCGGGTGGCCTGCGGGCTCGCCCCCAACACCCAATACCTCTGAACTTTTGTGAGGAGCAGCGACATGACCACTCAGCAGCAGCCGGCCACTGCGGACATCGCCCAGCGGGTCGCCGCCATCTGGACCGACGTCCTGGGTCCGGGCTCCGATCGGCCCGGCGCCACGTTTTTCGAGCTCAATGGACAGTCCATCGCCGCCGTGCAGATCGCCGCGGAGGTCGAGGAGCAACTGGGTGTCACGCTCGACATCGGCGACCTGTTCGAGGACCCGGACCTGGAGACCGTGACCCGCAACATCCTGGCCCGCATCGAGGGGTGAGTGGGATGGCCGAACTGACCCACGTCACCCCGGTCACCTCGCTCGACGACGTCGTGGAGATCCTGGAACGCGACGGAGCGGTGATCATCGAGGACTTCGTCGACGCCGAGACGCTCGCCGGGCTCCGGGCGGACCTCGGACCCGGACTCGAGGCGGCCGGCTACAGCGAGAGCGGCTACGACGGGCAGAAGACCAAGCGGCTGTCCAGCCTGTTCCAGCGGTCGCCGCGCCACATGACCAGCGTGGTCCTTCAGCCACAGTTTCTCGGTGCGGCCCGGCGGCTGCTGCAGCAGCCCACGCACATGTGGATCGGCAAGGTCCGGATGGAGGTGACGCCGAGCATCCAGGTCAGCTTTACCCAGGCGATAAGAATCGATCCGGGTCAGGGCCGGCAGCCGTTGCACCGCGACGATGCGATGCATCTGTGGCGGCATCCGGGGCCACCGTGCCGGCTGCAGCTGATGCTGGCGATGACCGACTTCACCAGCGCCAACGGCGCGACCTTGGTCATCCCCGGCAGTCACCACTGGGACGACGAGCGGGCCCCGGCGTACGCCGAGACGGTTCCGGCGGTCATGCCCGCCGGTTCCGCGCTACTGTGGCCGGGCGGGGTCTACCACGGCGGTGGAGCCAACACCACGGACTCGCCGCGGCACAGCCTCTCCGTCGCGCTCGACCTGGGCAACCTGCGGCAGGAGGAGAACCAGTATCTGGCCGTCCCCCGGGAGACCGTGCTGACCCTGCCTGAGGAGGTGCAGCGGCTGCTCGGCTGGGACCGCTGCCCGCCCGGTCTTGGCCAGGTCGAGACGCAGGACCCGCACCTGCTGCTGGAGCGGACACAGCAGGAGCTCGCCACGAGGACCCGCGGTGCGAATCCGTTGATGTAGTGGTCGTGCGCCGAAAGCAGCCGGTGCGCTCTGCGAAAGCAGGCGCACCGGCTGCGGCGTTTACCGGGCGCCGGCGCGAGTGAGGTGGTCCCGGGTCCAGGCGTCGCTCAGCAACGGCTTGTCGAATTCCCGAAACCCTGGGCGGACGGCGTCCAGCACGCGGGTCAGGAAAGGGGAGCGTGCTGTCGGCCGGTGGAAGCTGGTGAGACTCGGCAGCGCCGCTGACGGCCATACGCAGGGTGGGGGAGAGGTCGCGCGGCGCTGAGATCGCGCGTTCAAAATCCACGCCGGCGCCGGGGCCCAGCAGATGCAGGGGGTTGCGATAGCCCGTGGTGAAACCCGACCTGCGGGCCCCGGAACGCTGAGTCCTGGTCGTCACTTGGCCAGCCAGCGGAGCACGGGCTGGCCGGATTCCTGCTCGGCTTCCCGGTATCGGGGCAGGATCGAGGAAGTCACCACCCCGCCGGGCAATGCGAACAGCGCCGTGGACGCGCTCAGCCGTTCGAGCCGGGCAGTGCCGATCGACACCGGCACCCCGGCAGCGGCACACACTCGGGCGGCGCTGGCCCCGTCCTGGACGGCGTCCAGCAGCACCAGGTCGAGTGGGGAGACCAGATAGGACGGCAGTGACCCGCCGCAGAAGTGGTCGAGCAGCCAGGTGGTGACCTCGTCGCCCGGCCCGCGCGGCAGGTCGAGCTCACGGTGCCGGCCGGTCAGCACAGCCACCTCAGCCTCGGCGATGCGCCGCCGCCCGGCGGACACCAGCGCGGCCGGGCCGGCGATGCCGAACTCGCGGTAGAGCAGCGCGGCCTGCCGGATGTGCCCGGAGCGGACGCCCGCCCACGGCGACGCGGCGGGGTGCCGGCCATGCGTGAGGATCGACCGCAACGCGGTGCGCGGCACCACCGCGGCCGCCGCGTAACAGAGCCCGAGCACTTCGGCGAGCCCTTGTTCGAGGCCCTGGTCGGAGCCGTCCGGCCGGGTGGCCGCGGCGGCGTGTACCAGCCCGCGCGCGGCCTGGGCGATGCTCGAGAACGGGCGCAGCCGGGACAGTCGTAGATAGACTCCGGGCTCCAGCTGATACCGGGCGGCCTGTGATGCGCCGAGTGCGATGGACGCGCGCTCCGACGCGACGTACGGCTCCGGGAGGACCGACCCGACCGTGACGGTCATCGCGGCCACGTCCAGGCCGGCCTCGGCGAGCCGGTCGCGCAGCGGCCCAGCCGCGGCGATCACCGCGTGCTCCCTCCCGCCGCTGCCGAGCGTCAACGGGGCATCGGCCAGCTCGCGGAGCTGGGCCGCGGTGAGCCGGCGGGCCGCGGCGACATCGTCCGCGCAGGCGCCGTCGCCGTCCAGCGACGCGGCGGCCCGACGCAGCATGTCGGCCGCCACCCCGACCGGCACGACGTCGTCCAGCGGCAGGTAGGGCTCGACACCGGCGACGAATGCCGCCACATTCGCGAAGCGGCAGGGCGCTAAATAGATACCGGCGAACAGCCAGTCCCGCATCGTAGGTGTCATCGCCGCCTTCTTATCGGGTCATTTCCCATCAATTGTGGCGAGAACGGCGCGTGAATCAACTCACATCGTGCTCTCTTCCACCAGCGGGCACGCGCGGAGGAGACCGGCGTCCGTATCGGCCGCAAGACTCACGCCATGACTGCGGAGGTGGTACACCATCTCATCCGGCAGCGCGCCCCCGAGGGCGTCGCTCTCGGGTGGGAATCTGAGGAATTCACTCTACGGGACCTGTGCGAACGTGCGGCTCGGATCGCCGGCGCGCTCGCCGGTCTGGCCGGTCGTCCGGTCGCCGTACGGGTCCCACCCGGCCCGGACCGCTACGCAGCGCTGCTCGGCGTGCTGGGTGCCGGCGCCCACGTGGTCTGGTTCGGCACCGGGGCGGCCGGCGAGCGCGGCCGGATGATCCTGGACGACGTGCGCCCGGCCACCGTGCTCACCGCCGGCGCCCCGGACGACCTCGTCACCTGGTACGCCGCGCACGCCGGCATCACACCCGTGGACGTGACGGACCTACCCGAGGCGTCCATGCCGGATCCGGACGTACGGCCGCACGACTGGGCCTACCTCGCGCACACGTCCGGGTCCACCGGCCGGCCCAAGGGGGTGCCGCAAACCCACGCGGCGCTGGCCCAGTTCAGCCTCTGGTTCGCCTCGGCCTTCGGGCTCGCCCCGGGCGTACGGATGGCGCAATGGGTGCACCCCGAGCACGATCCGGCGATCTGCGAGACGTTCGCCGCCCTGGTGTCCGGCGCGACGCTGTGTCCCGTACCGGAAAAGGTCCGCGCTCACCCCGGCCGGATGCTCGACTGGCTCGGTGCCGAACGCGTCGACGTGCTCCAGACCGTGCCGAGCTTCGCGCGTGAGCTGGCCCGCGCGAGCGGCACGCGACCGTTGCCGCTGCGCCGGCTGGTGTTGATGGGCGAGGCGGTTCCGCCCGATCTCGTGGCAGCGCTGCACAACGCGTCCCCGGAGATCGAGCTGTACAACCTCTACGGCCCCACCGAGACGGTGGCGGCGACCTGGCACCACATCCCGCGGGGCGGGCCCCGGGTGGTCCCGATCGGCCGGGCCATTCCCGGGCGCGAGGTGCTGTTGCTCGACGACGCGGACGCCGAGGCGGACGAGGGGGAGATGGTGGTGCTCAGCCCGTACGTCACGCCGGGCTATCTGCGTGGCGGGCGCGACCATCCCGCGTTCCGTCCGGTCGCCGGGCGTGGTCCTGGTCCGTGGTATCGCACCGGCGATCTGGGCCGGCGGCGGCCGGACGGGCTGCTGGAGTTCCGCGGCCGCCGCGACCAGCAGGTGAAGATCCAGGGCCACCGGATCGAGCTCGCCGAGATCGAGGCCGTGCTCGGCGCGCACCCGTCGGTGGCCGAGTGCGCCGTGCTGGCCGCCCCCTCCGACGACGGCATCGTCACGTCGCTCGTGGCCTACGTGGTGTCGCATGAGGACAACCCGCCGCAGAAGCAGTGGCGGGCGCACGTGCGGCAGCGGTTCGGCGACGTGCTGCTCCCGATGAGGTTCCGGATCGTGCCGTACGCGTTGCCGCGCACCGCGACCGGCAAGGTCGACGGTCGACGGCTGAAGGGCATCTGAGAAGTTGCCCGGCCCGGAAACGGCTGCGAGAGTCGGTGTGGATTCGGCTTCGAGGAGGAATGAATGACCATAGCGACCACCACGCCGTCGCGCGTCGAGTTGGTGCGCCGTGCGGCTGATCTCGGCGCTGTGTTGCGGGCCGAG
>NZ_JBEYIX010000025.1:0-79343 GCF_040636055.1 Micromonospora sp. NPDC006766
AACGGCCGGGCCGTGGTCGCCAACATCGCCGGCACCGCCACCGACACCGACGGCACCACCCACTCCTTCGAAGGCGGCCACTACATCAGCGTCGTGGGCTACCGCGACGGCGGGAACACCGTCACCATCGCCGACTCGGCCAACCCGAACATGGCCTCCTACCAGATCAGCGTGGACAACCTCGCCAACTGGATCGCCACCCGCGGCTACAGCGCCTCCTGACCCACACGAAGGGCCGGCCCCACCCGGGGGCCGGCCCTTTCGTCAACCGTAGGGGTCAGCTAGGGGTCAGCCGCCGGAGTCGTCCAGCTCGGCGCCGTCCGGCGGGGTGTCGTCGTCGCGGCTGGCCAGCCAGCCGTCGGGCAGGAAGACCTTGCCCGGAGAGTTGGTCCGGCCGCGCGGCTGGCCCAGGGCCTCCAGCGGGAACGGCACGGCCGGGTCGAGCTTGCCGAGCAGGTCGTCGAGCTGGGCCAGGCTGTCGATCATCGCCAGGGAACGGCGCAGCTCGCTGCCGATCGGGAAACCCTTGAGGTACCAGGCGACGTGCTTGCGGAAATCGGTGCAACCGTCCCGCTCACCCCGGGCCGGGTTACGGGCGCCGGCCACGAACTGGTCCACCAACAGCTCGGCGTGGCGCCGCATGGTCGCCGCCACCTCCCCGAGGGTCGGCAACCGCCGCTCGGGCCGGCCGTTGAAGGCGGCCTCCAGGTCGGCGAAGAGCCACGGCCGGCCCAGACAGCCGCGGCCGACCACCACCCCGTCCACCCCGGTGTGGGCGACCATCCGCAGCGCGTCGTCGGCCTCCCAGATGTCGCCGTTGCCGAGCACCGGCACATCGAGCGCCTGCTTGAGGGTGGCGATGGCGTCCCAGTCGGCGGTGCCCGAGTAGCGTTGCGCGGCCGTACGCCCGTGCAGGGCGACCGCCGCGACCCCGGCATCCTGGGCGGCGAGCCCGGCCTCGACGTACGTCAGGTGCTCGTCGTCGATGCCCTTGCGCATCTTGACGGTGACCGGCACCCCGGCGGGTGTCGCGGCGTCCACCGCGGCCTTGACCAGCCGGGCGAAGAGCCGGCGTCGCCACGGCAGGGCCGACCCGCCGCCACGCCGGGTGACCTTCGGGACCGGGCAGCCGAAGTTGAGGTCGATGTGGTCGGCGAGATCCCGCTCCACCACGATCCGCACGGCGGCTGCGGTGATCTCCGGGTCGGTGCCGTAGAGCTGGAGGCTGCGGGGCCGCTCCTCGGCGCCGAAGGCGATCATGCGGAGCGTCTTCGGGTTCCGCTCGACGAGCGCCCGGGTCGTGATCATCTCGCATACGTAGATGCCGCCGCCCTGCTCACGGCAGAGCCGGCGGAAACCGACGTTGGTGATCCCGGCCATCGGCGCGAGCACCACCGGCGGCCACACCTGGTGCGACCCGAGGGTCAACGGGCGCAGCGCGGGCAGGCTCGGGGCAGTCACCGGACAAGTGTACGGGGCCCCGACCGGCGCGGCCGGGGCCCCGTGACCAGCTCAGCAGCCGGGGAGGCGCTCGATCAGGTAGCGCTCGACCTGGTCCAGGGAGATGCGCTCCTGGGCCATGGTGTCGCGGTTACGCACGGTCACCGCATTGTCGTCGAGGGTGTCGAAGTCGACCGTCACGCAGAACGGCGTGCCGATCTCGTCCTGCCGGCGGTAGCGGCGGCCGATCGCCTGCGAGTCGTCGAACTCGACCACCCAGCGCTTGCGCAGGTCGGCGGCGAGCTGCCGGGCCTTCGGCGAGAGCGCCTCGTTGCGGGACAGCGGCAGCACCGCCACCTTGACCGGGGCCAGCCGCGGGTCGAACCGCATGACGGTCCGCTTGTCGACGCCGCCCTTGGTGTTCGGCGCCTCGTCCTCGTCGTACGCCTCGAGCAGGAAGGCGAGCACCGCGCGGGTCAGGCCGGCGGCCGGCTCGATGACGTACGGGACCCAGCGTTCCTGCTTGGTCTGGTCGAAGTACGACAGGTCGACGCCGGAGTGCTTGCTGTGCGTGGACAGGTCGAAGTCGGTGCGGTTGGCGACGCCCTCCAGCTCGGCGAACTCGGTGCCGCCGAACTGGAACCGATACTCGATGTCGACGGTGCGCTTCGAGTAGTGGGAGAGCTTTTCCTTCGGGTGCTCGTAGAAGCGCAGGTTCTCCTCGGACAGGCCCAGGTCGAGGTACCAGTTCCAGCGCTCGTTCAGCCAGTACTCGTGCCACTGTTCGTCGGTGCCCGGCTCGACGAAGAACTCCATCTCCATCTGCTCGAACTCGCGCGTACGGAAGATGAAGTTGCCCGGGGTGATCTCGTTGCGGAACGACTTGCCGGTCTGCGCGATGCCGAACGGCGGCTTCTTGCGGGCGACCGTCTCCACGTTCTTGTAGTTGACGAAGATGCCCTGGGCGGTCTCCGGGCGCAGGTAGTGCAGGCCCTCTTCGCTCTCCACCGGGCCCAGGAAGGTCTTCATCAGGCCGTTGAACATCTTCGGCTCGGTGAAGGTGCCCTTGTTGCCGCAGTTCGAGCAGTTCAGCTCCGACAGCGAGGTCAGCGGCTTGCCGTGCTTCTCGGCGTACGCCTCCTCCAGGTGGTCGGCGCGGAACCGCTTGTGGCAGGACTGGCACTCGGTCAGCGGGTCGACGAAGGCGTCCAGGTGGCCGGAGGCGGCCCACACGTCGCGGGCCAGGATGACCGCCGAGTCCAGGCCGACGACGTCGTCGCGCTGCTGGACCATGGTCTTCCACCACTGCCGGCGGACGTTCTCCTTCAGCTCCACGCCGAGCGGACCGTAGTCCCACGCCGACCGGGTGCCTCCGTAGATCTCGCTGGACGGGAAGACGAAGCCCCGGCGCTTGGCGAGGCTGACGACGGCGTCGATACGGTCGGCTGGCATGCCAGCACAATACCGGGGCGCGGTCAGCTCACCCCGCAGACCCTGACGGCGCCCGTCTGCTGGTCCGGCGCGAGGGTCACCGTCTGGTCCTCCCGCTTGCCGCCCGCGAGGGTCACGTCCACCGGCACGGTCAGCGTCTGGGCGTCGACTCTGCCCACCCGGTAGCCGGCGATCTGCGGCTCGGTGGCCACCCGCTGCTCGAACTCGGGGCGGGACTCGCGGCGGCGGGCGTCGGTGCAGAGCTGGTCGTACGCCTTGGACCAGTCCTTGTCGACCAGCGCCCGGTAGTAGTTGCTGGTGACGGTCCGGCCCTGCTCCTGCGTGGCTTCGGCGCTGCTCACCGCCAGCCCGACGATGGCCAGCCCGCCCCCGCCGCAACAGAGCAGCACGGCGAGCGCACCGACGCCGAGGCCGAGCCAGAGCCGGGCCCGGCCGCCCTCGGTGGGCGGCGCCGCGAAGGGCGGGGCCACCCCGGGACCGGGCGGCGGCGCGGGAACGCCCGGCCCGCTCGGCGACCCCGGTACCGGCGGCCCGCCGGGCGGTACGAACGGCGGAGGCGGGGCGGCCGGTCCGGGAGCGGTCATACGCGCCAGGGTAGTGCCCCGGGCCTCAGCGGTAAGGACCTGCGGCTCGATCACTGGCCAGGACCACCACGTCGCCCTGCGGCGCGGCGTTGGCCAGCGTCTCGTACGCCGACGGTTCGTCGACCGACCGGGCCAGCAGCGGTACGGCGGTGACCTTGACGTCGAAGCCGCCCAGCGCCCGCCGGTACGCCCCGACCGACTCCCACTCGGTAACCAGGCACCAGTGCGTCGGGTCGTCCAACGCCCGCAGCAGTTCCCCGCGCAGGTAGCCGGGGCGGGCCGCGAGCGCGGTGAGGGCGGCGTGCGCCCGTTCGGTGAAATCCGACGCGCCGTCGGCGTCGACCACGAACCGGTTGGTGACCAGCACCGGGTTCCTCCTCGTAGAGTTTTGGGATGCAGCGTACGCAGAGTCCCGTGCTGAGCCGGCTGGCCCGGCTCAACCCGACGGCGGTGTTCCTGGCCGCGCTGGTCCTGGTCCTGGTGGGTCTCTTCGCGCCGGGCGCGGCGGGCGGCGTGCTGTTGCTCGCGCTGGCCGGGTTGCTGGTGTGGCTGATGACCGTCACCTGGCCGGTGCAGAAGCCGGCGACCCGGGTGCTGCGGCTGCTCATGCTGACGTTGTTGATCGCGGTAGCGCTGGCCAAGCTGCTGTGATCCGGCTCAGGCTGCTGTGACCCAGCGCACCGCGCGGACATGCAATCATGCGTTTTTGACAATCAATTTCGTTATCGCGGACAGTTGGTCGTATGACCGTCCCCTCCATCTCCCGCGCCCTGGCCGCGGCCACCGCAGCCCTGCTCGCCCTCGGCGGCGTCACCGCCTGCACCCCCCAGGGTGACGAGGGGAGCGGCCCGGACGGGGCCGACGTGGTGGTGGCCTTCTACCCGCTCCAGTTCCTCGTCGAGCGGGTCGGCGGCGACGCGGTCCGGACCGTCAACCTGGCCCGGCCGGGCGCCGAGCCGCACGACCTGGAGCTACGGCCGCGACAGGTCGGCCAGATCGTCGACGCGAAGCTGATCGTCTACCTCGGCGGCTTTCAGCCGGCCGTGGACGAGGCGGTGGCGCAGAACGGCGGCGACCGGGCATTCGACGTCGCCACCGTGCAGCCGCTACTGGACGCGGGGGCGGGCGGGCACCAGCACGAAGGTGAGGCCGGGCACGAGAGCGAGACCGGCGGCAAGGATCCGCACGTCTGGCTCGACCCGACCCGGCTGGCCGCCATCGGCGACCAACTCGCCGAGCGGCTCGGCAGGATCGCCCCGGACCGGGCCGCCGAGTTCACCGCCCGGGCGACGGGACTGCGCGACGAGCTGACGAAGCTGGACACCGACTACACGCAGGGCCTGCGGACCTGCCAGCGCCGGGAGATCGTGACCAGCCACACCGCGTTCGGCTATCTGGCCGCCCGCTACCAGCTCGAACAGGTCGGCATTACCGGCCTCAGCCCCGAGGGCGAGCCCTCCCCGAAGCGCCTCGCCGAGGTGGCGCGGGAGGCCCGCGACCACCAGGCCACGACCGTCTTTTTCGAGACGATGGTCAGCCCGAAGGTCGCCGAGACGGTGGCCCGCGAGGTCGGCGCGAAGACCGCCGTGCTCGACCCGATCGAGGGCGCCCCGGCCGACGGCGACTACCTGTCGGTGATGCGCACCAACCTTCAGACCCTGCGGACCGCCCTGGACTGCTCATGACCGAACCCGTGATCCAGATCGCGCACGCCACCGTCGGCTACGACGGACCGCCGGTGCTGCGGGACATCTCGCTGACCGTCACCGCCGGCGAGGTGGTCGCCGTGCTCGGCGCCAACGGCTCCGGCAAATCGACCCTGATCCGCGCCGCGCTCGGCCTGGTGCCGCTCGGCGCCGGATCGGTCACCCTCTTCGGCACTCCGCGGCACCGCTTCCGGCAGTGGCACCGCATCGGGTACGTCCCGCAGCGGCTGGGTGCCGGCGGCGGCGTACCGGCCACCGTGCGGGAGGTGGTGGCGTCCGGGCGGCTGGCCCGCCGGGGCGTACTGCGCCCGCCGGGGCGGGCCGACCGGGAGGCGGTCACCGCCGCGCTGCGGGCGGTCGGGCTCGCCGACCGGGCCGGTGACCCGGTCGCCACGCTCTCCGGCGGCCAGCAGCAGCGCACCCTGATCGCCCGGGCCCTGGCCGGTCAGCCGGAACTGCTGGTGCTCGACGAGCCGACCGCCGGGGTGGACGCGGCCAGCCAGGAGGCGTTCGCCGGGGCGCTGCGCGGCTTCGTTGACGGGGGCGGGACAGTGCTGCTGGTCGCCCACGAACTGGGGCCGCTGCGCCCGCTGATCAGCCGGGCGGTCGTCGTCCACCAGGGCGGCATCGCCCACGACGGCGCGGTGCCGGAGCCGGCCGGCCACCACGCCGAGCCCGATCACGACCACGTGCACCCGCACGGTCCCGAGGAGCCCGCCGGGCTGTGGAGCAGGTGAGCATGGACATTTTTCAGTACGACTTCATGCTGCGCGCCCTGGTCGGCGCGCTGATCATCGGGCTGGCCGCCCCGGCGCTCGGCATCTATCTGGTGCAGCGTCGGCTGGCGCTGATCGGCGACGGGATCGGCCACGTGGCGCTCACCGGCGTCGGCGCCGGGCTGCTGCTCAACCACTCCCCCGTGCTGGTGGCGGTGATCGCGGCGACGCTGGGCGCGATCGTGATCGAGCTGGTCCGCTCGCGCGGCCGTACCTCCGGGGACCTGGCGCTGGCACTGCTCTTCTACGGCGGCATCGCCGGGGGCGTGCTGCTGGTCGGGCTCTCCGACGCCAGCAGCGCCTCGCTCAACTCGTACCTGTTCGGGTCGCTGATCACCACCTCCTCGGCGGACCTGGTCACCATCCTGGTGCTCGGCGTGGTGGTCCTGGTGGCCATGCTGGCGCTGCGCCCGGCGCTCTTCGCGGTCTGCCACGACGAGGAGTACGCCCGGGTCTCCGGGCTGCCCGTGCGGGCGCTCAACCTGCTCATCGCGGTGGGGACCGCGTGGACGGTGACGATCGCCATGCGGGCGGTCGGGGTGCTGCTGATCAGCGCCCTGATGGTGGTGCCGGTGGCCGCCGCCCAGCAGGTCACCCGGGGTTTCCGGAGCACCATGACGGCGGCGATGGCGCTGGGGCTCTTCGCCGCCGGGGCGGGCATCTGGGTGGCCGCCACCGCCGACACCGCCCCGGGCGCCTCGGTGGTGCTGCTGGCCATCGGCTCGTTCCTGGTCATAGCGCTCGGCACCGCGGCCCGGCGGGCGCTGCGTCGCCGGTTCCGCCCGGGTGCCGCACCGGTGGCCGAGCCGCACGAGCCGGAGGTGGTGCTGCGGTGAGCCCTCACCCGCCGGTTCTGCTGGCATTGGTTACCGTTACGGGATGACCGCCGCACACGGGTACGACGCCTTCGAAGGCGCGGGTGACCTGCTGCGCGCACTGTCGGCGCCCATCCGCTTGGCGATCGTGAGCGAGCTGGCCCAGGGCGAGCGCTGTGTGCACGAGCTGGTGGAGAAGCTCGGTGCCCCGCAGCCCCTGGTCTCCCAGCACCTGCGGGTGCTGCGCGGCGCGGGCGTAGTCCGCGGGTCCCGGCGCGGCCGGGAGATCGCGTACGCCCTGGTGGATGAGCACGTCGCGCACATCGTGGCGGACGCGGTCAGCCACGCCGGGGAAGGACCGTAACCGAGCGGACCGTGGCACCCTGTCCAGTGTGAAAATCTATGCTGATCGTTTGCCCACTGCCCTCCGTCAGCTTTTCACCGATCTGCTCGTGGTCGTCTGGGTGTACGCGGCGATCCGCTTCGCGCTCTGGCTGCACGACGTGATCGAGAAACTCGCCGTACCCGGGCAGAAGCTGGAGGGTGCCGGCGGTGGTCTCGCCGACAATCTGGCCGACGCCGGTGGCAAGGTCGGCCGGGTGCCGCTGGTCGGCGACGAGCTGACCGCCCCCTTCAGCCGGGCCGCCGACGCCGCCCGCGCGGTCGCCCAGGCCGGCCGCGACCAGCAGGAGGTCGTCGGTCAGCTGGCCCTGGGGCTGAGCATCGCGGTGCTGGTCCTCCCGCTCGGCCTGGTTCTCCTCGGCTGGCTGCCGCTGCGGCTGCGCTGGATGCGCCGGGCCGGCGCGGCGCAGGTCCTCGCGGCCGCCCCCGCCGGGCGGGACCTGCTGGCCCTGCGCGCGCTCGCCGGTCAGCCGCTCGGGCGGCTGGCCCAGATCGCGCCCGACGTGGCCGAGGCGTGGCGGCGCGGCGACGACGCGACCGTCGACGCGCTCGCCGCCCTGGAGCTGCGCAGACTCGGCCTGAAGGCCGGCCGCTAAGGTGTGCCGGTGCTGTATTTCCTGATCGCCGTCGCCATGATGCTGCTGGTGTACGCGGGCATCCTGGTGAGTTTCGTACGCAAGGGCCGCAAGATCCCGCCAGCCGCGTATCTGGTGCTGGCCGCGTTGAACGGGCTCATCCTGGCCGGTGTGCTGGCCTGGGCGATCGCCGCCCGTTGAGTGTTAACAAGGGCCCCCTGCTCTACCGGAGGCGTTAACAGGGGGCCCCTCCTTTCACAGGCGGCGGCGGACGTCGGGCGCGGTGGACGGGCCGGGCTGCCAGGGGGCCACCCAGGGGCGGTCGGCGGGCGGGGTGCTCACCCCCTCCTCCAGCGCGGCGTACCGGCCGGCGAGGATCCGCTTCGCGGCCGTCACGTCCAGCGAGTCGGTGTTGGACCAGAGCGCGGTGAACAGCTCGTCGACCCGCAGCCGGGCCTGCCGGCAGAACAGGTCGGCCAGCTCGACGTGCTCGGGATGGTCCGACCGCTCGGCGACGGCCCGTACGCAGACCGCGGACATCGCGAACAGCTCCGCGCCGATGTCCACCACCCGGCCGAGGAACGCCTGCTTGCGCTCCAGCTTTCCCTGCCAGCGGGACATCGCGTAGAAGGTGGACCGGGCCAGCTTGCGGGAGGCGCGCTCGACGTGCCGCAGGTGCCCGGCGAGCGGGCCGAACTCGGCGTACGCCCCGGGCGCCTGACCCCGGCCGACGGCGAGCGTGGGCAGCCACTTCGCGTAGAAGGCGCCGGCCCGGGCGCCCGCCCTGGCCTTGCGGCCGAGCCCGGCGTCCGGGTCGATGATGTCGCCGGCCACCGAGAGATGCGCGTCGACCGCCTCCCGGGCGATCAGCAGGTGCATGATCTCGGTGGAGCCCTCGAAGATCCGGTTGATCCGCAGGTCGCGCAGGAGCTGCTCGACGGCGGCCGGCCGCTCACCCCGGGCGGCCAGGGACTCGGCCGTCTCATAGCCGCGACCGCCCCGGATCTGGATCAGCTCGTCGGCGATTTTCCAGGCCATCTCGCTGGCGTAGAGCTTCACCAACGCCGCCTCGATCCGGATGTCGTTGCGCTCGTCGTCGGCGAGCAGACAGCACAGGTCGAGCATGCTTTCCATGCCGTACGTGGCGGCGGCGATGAAGGCCAGCTTCTTGGCGACCGCCTCGTGCTCGCCGACCGGCCGGCCCCACTGGACCCGGTCGGCGGCCCACTCCCGGGCCACGTTCAACGACCACTTGCCGGCACCGACGCACATGGCCGGCAGCGAGAGCCGCCCGGTGTTCAGCGTGGTCAGGGCGATCTTGAGGCCTTTGCCTTCGCCGCCGATCACGTTCCGCTTCGGCACGAAGACGTCGTGGAACCGGGTGAGGCTGTTCTCCAGGCCGCGCAGGCCGACGAAGGCGTTGCGCCGCTCGACGGTGATGCCCTCGCTGTCGCCCTCCACCACAAAGGCGGTGATGCCGCCGCGCCGCCCCTCGGCGGCCGGCACCCGGGCCATCACCACCAGCAGGGTGGCGACCGTGCCGTTGGTGGCCCAGAGCTTCACCCCGTTGAGCCGGTAGCCGGTGCCGTCGGCCGTGGGCTCGGCGGTGGTGGCCAACCGGGCCGGGTCGGAGCCGACGTCCGGCTCGGTGAGCAGGAACGCGGATACCTCACCGGCGGCCAGCCGGGGCAGGAAGTGCTGCTTCTGCTCGGGCGTGCCGAACATCTTCAACGGCTGCGGCACGCCGATCGACTGGTGCGCGGAGAGCAGCGCGCCGATGGCCGGACTGACCGAGCCGGCCCGCATCAGCGCCCGACAGTAGTGCAGGTTGCTCAGCCCGAGGCCGCCGTACTTCCGGTCGATTTTCATGCCGAAGGCGCCCAGCCGGGCCAGCCCGTGGAACACCTCGTCCGGGATGTGTGCGTCGCGCTCGATGGCGGCACCGTCCACCTCGGAGTCCAGGTACGCGCCGAACGCGCCGAGGAACTCCTCGGCGCGGGCGACGTCGTCCGGGTCGGAGCGCGGCCACGGGTTGATCAGGTCGAGGCGTAACCGGCCGAGGAAGAGTTCCTTGCCGAAGCTCGGCCGGTCCCAGGCCGTCTCGCGGGCCGCCTCGGCGACCTGGCGGGCCTCCTTCTCGGAGACCTGCCCCATGGGGCCGGACGTGTCTGCGGGATCGGGCCGGCTGTTCTGTGTCGCGGTCACGGCTGCCTCCTGGGGACCTCGGTCCGGCTGCGTCGACGTGCTCGACAAAATCGACGCTACCCCCGGGTATTACCCAGGGGTAGCCTCCGCTGCACGTCCGATTTGGCGCGACCGGCGCGGTCAGTCGCCGGGCAGCACCTGCGGGCTGTCGTCCTCGTCGTCGATGCCCTCGACGCCCCAGTTGCGCCGGGCGGCGACCGGCAGGATCAGCCAGAAGGTCAGGAACCACGCCCCGGCGACCCCGGTCAGCACCAGGGCAATCGGCCGGCCCAGCACGAAATCCATGATCAGTAGGACCGCGCTGACCATCGAGATCAGCATGAAGGCCAGGCCGCCGACGGCCACCCGGTGGGCGAACCGGACCAGCTCCGGCTTGCGGCCCTGCCGGAACAGCGCCCGGTGGAAGGCGACCGGCGAAATGATCATCGCGGTGGCCGCGGCGGCGGCCAGCAGGGCAACGACGTAGACGTCCTTCTGGAAGTCGGTGGTCTGCGGGAACCCGTTGCTGAACGGCAGGGTCAGCAGGAAGGCGAAGAGGATCTGCACCCCGGTCTGCGTCACCCGCAGTTCCTGAAGCAGGTCGGCGAAGTTGCGCTGCCAGCGCTGCCGCTCGGTCTCCCTGGACAAGCGCCACCTCCCGCCGCACGGTCGTGCTGCCGGCGGAGAATTCCCGCCGGGGGCGACGCTATGCCCGGTTCATGCCCCCCGGCGGATCCGGCCGGCGTAACGGGCCTCCAGCTCGGCGTTGTGCTCGTCGCCGCCGGCGATGTTGGCCGACAGATAGACCGGGGGCCGCTCCCCCGCCGCCAGCAACCGGGCCACCACCTCCGCCACGATCTGCTGCGCCAGCAGCGCGGCGGTGATCGAGGAGACCGCGCCGACCGCGCCGCCGCCGGGCAGCGCCAGGGTGGCGTCGCCGTACGGGGTGCCGTTGTCGAGCACCACGTCGGCGAAGTCGGCCAGCTTGCGCCCGGACGGGTGGCGCGAGGTCATCCGGGCCGAGTGCGCGGCCGAGGTGATCGCGATCAGAGCGTGACCCCGTTCCTTGACGATCGACGCGAACTCCACCATCGCGCCGTTGACGCCGGAGTTGGAGGCGAGCACGAACACGTCCTGCGGGCGGATCGGGGCCAGCTCGTAGAGGCGGTGCGCCACCGCAGGCTCGCGTTCCAGCTTCGGGCCGAGCACGTCAGCCGGCTCGCCGCCGTGGAGGACCAGGTCGCGCAGGGCGATCCGGTTGGTGGGCACCAGGCCGCCGGCCCGGCCGGCGATCTCCATGGCGAGGGCCTCGGAATGGCCGGTGCCGAACGCGTGGATCACCCCGTCGGCGCGTAGCGACTGCGCGATCAGGTCGGCCGCCCGGCCCACGTTGTCCCGCTGGCCGGCGGCCACCCGACCGATCGTCTCGGTCACCACCGCCAGGTAAGCCTCGGCGCTCACCATCATGCTTCCTCCATCGGTCGGTTACGGGGGTGCGGCCCGACCGGCGTGGCGGTCGGGGTCATCGGGCGATCCGGGCAAGAATCGCCTCGGCCAGCGGGGCGGGCGCCTCGTCCGGGATCCAGTGGGTTACGCCGGCAAGCTCGACGAAGCGGTAGTCGCCCGTGACGTGGGCCGCGCACGCCTCGGCGACGGTCCGGCCGATCGCGGCGTCCCGGTCGCTCCAGACGAACGTGGTCGGCACGCCCACCGCCCCGACGGCCTTCAGGTCGGCCCCCGACATGGCCCGGTACCAGTTCAGCGCGGCGGTCAGTGCGCCCGGCTCGCGCATCGGGTCGGCGTACCGGGCCACCCGCGCGGCGTCGCCCACCCCGCCGAGCATCCGGCGCAGCGCGGTCGCGTTCCAGGCGAGCAGCGCCTTCTCCGCCTTGCCCGGCTTGCGGAACAGCGCGATGTAGGCGGAGCGGGCCTTCTGCCGCGGGTCGGTGGCGAGCGCGTGCGCCATCGCCGCCGGGTGTGGCACCGAGACCGCGGTCAGGGTGCGGACCCGCTCCGGGTGCACCGCCGCCAGCCCCCAGGCCACGACCGCGCCCCAGTCGTGCCCGACCACGTGCGCGTCCGGCACACCGAGCGCGTCGAGCACGCCGGCCGCGTCCGCCACCAGCTCCGGAACCCGGTACGCCTCGACCGCCGCCGGCCGCGCGCCCGGCGAGTAGCCCCGCTGGTCGAGCGCGTACGTGCGCAGACCGGCGGCGTGCAGCACGGGCAGCACGTCGTCCCACTCGCCGCTGTTTTGGGGGAAGCCGTGCAGCAGCAGAACGGGTTCGCCGTCCGCCGGACCGCCGGTGCGCACCTCGAACGTCAGGCCCCGCGCGTCGACCCCCATGATCGGCCAGCCTACCCAGCCGCGTCGATCGCCGATGCCCTGCTGGCCGGGCAGTCGGTGGCGATGCTAGCGTCTAGAGACAATTTCACATCCGACAGGGGAGCGCACAGCGCTGAGAGTGCGGGCCGGTGCCCGCAGACCCTCGAACCTGATCTGGGTAATGCCAGCGCAGGGAGTTCGGTCGACCTCCAGCCGCGCCGCAGTCCGGGCATCCGGACGCGGCGTGCGTCTTCTCCTGGTTCGTACCACTGGACTGGGAGCGATTCATGACTCACACCGACAGCAACCGCTGGCGCACGATCGACATCGTCGTCGCCTCGGTGATCGCCGTCGCCTTCGGCGTCATCTTCTGGGCCTGGAATCTGGTCTGGAGCGCCACCAGCGCCGCCTTCGCCTTCTTCCCGCCGGCGCACACCCTCATCTACGGGATGTGGCTGGTGCCGGCGGTCCTCGGCGGCCTGGTGATCCGCAAGCCCGGCGCCTCGCTCTACTGCGAGCTGGTGGCCTCGATCGTCTCCGCGCTGCTGGGCAGCCAGTGGGGCGGCATCACCATCGTGCAGGGCCTGACCCAGGGCATCGGCGCCGAACTGGCCTTCGCCGCGTTCCGCTACCGCTCGTACCGGCTGCCGACCGCGGTGCTCGCCGGCGCGCTGACCGGTCTGGGCGCGGCGATCTTTGACTTCGTCTACTGGAACAAGGCCACCGACCTGGCCACCTACCGCATCCCGTACGCGCTGTTGACGATCGTGAGCGCCACCGTGATCGCCGGTGCCGGCGCCTGGTACCTCACCCGCGCCCTGGCCAACACCGGCGTCCTCGACCGCTTCCCCGCCGGCCGCACCCGCGCGGCCGTCTGAGGACAATATGGGCGCGGTGTTGCTGCGGGGCTTCGGGTGGCGACACGCGGGGCGGAAGCGGTGGGCGGTGCGGGGGGTGGACCTGCGCGTCGAGGCCGGGGAGCGGGTGCTGCTGCTCGGGCCCTCGGGCGCCGGGAAGAGCACCCTGCTCGCGGCGCTCGCCGGGCTGCTGCCGGAGGACTCCGGTGAGCAGGAGGGCACCATCGAGGTGGACGGGCTCGACCCGCGCAAGGCCCGGGAACGGGTCGGCGTCGTCTTCCAGGACCCGGAGACCCAGCTGGTGATGGCCCGCTGCGGCGACGACGTCGCGTTCGGGCTGGAGAACCGGGGCGTACCCGGGGAGGACATCTGGCCCCGGGTGGACGAGGCGCTGCGCCGGGTCGGCTTCCCGTACCACCGGGACCGGCCCACGGCGGCGCTGTCCGGTGGCGAGCAGCAGCGGCTCGCGCTGGCCGGGGCGCTCGCCCTGCGGCCCGGGCTGCTGCTGCTCGACGAGCCGACCGCCAACCTCGACCCGGCCGGCGCCACGCTGATCCGGCAGGCCGTCCGGGACGCCCTCGACGCCGACACCACGCTGATCCTGGTCGAACACCGGGTCGCCGAGGCGCTGCCGCTGGTCGACCGGGTGGTCGTGCTGGAGGCCGGCGGCGGCGTGCGGGCCGACGGCCCACCCAGCGCGGTCTTCGCCACGCACGGCGACGCGCTCGCCGACGCCGGGGTCTGGGTGCCCGACCGCGCCGTGCCGTCCCGGCCCGCCGTCGCGCCGGCCGGACCGCCGCTGATCACCGCCGACCGGCTCGGCCTGCCGCCCCGGCTGGCCCCCACAGACCTTCGGGTACGCGCCGGCGAGGCGCTCGCCGTCCTCGGCCCGAACGGCGCCGGCAAGTCCACCCTGGCCCTGCTCCTGGGCGGACTGCTCCGTCCCGGCGCCGGTAGGGTCACCGCCACCGCTGAGCTGGCCGGCCGGGACGCCGGCACTGCCCCGCACCGCTGGCGGGCGCCGGCCCTCGCCCGGCGGATCGGCTCGGTCTTCCAGGACCCGGAGCACCAGTTCGTCACCAGCACCGTCTTCGACGAGCTGGCACTCGGCCCGCGCCGGACCGGCCAACCCGAGGCGGCGGTACGGTCCACGGTGGACGGGCTGCTGGAGCGGCTCCGGCTGGCCCGGTTGGCCGGGGCGAACCCGTACACCCTCTCGGGCGGGGAGGCACGGCGGCTGAGCGTGGCGACCGCCCTGGCCACCGCACCTCGCCTGTTGATCTGCGACGAACCCACCTTCGGCCAGGACCGGCGGACCTGGCTGGAGCTGATCGACCTGCTCGCCGAGCTGCGCGACGCCGGCCACGGCGTCGTCGCGGTCACCCACGACCCGGACTTCGTCGCCGCGCTGGCCGACCGCACCGTCACCCTGCAGCGACCGATGACCGGCGTCGACCGGGGGGACCGGCCGTGATCGGCGCGGAGCCGGTCGCCGCCCCCGATGCGCCGCTGGCCCGGCGCAACCCGGTGGCCAAGCTGGCCGCCGCGCTGATCTTCTCATTCATCCTGATCGCCACCCTGGATCCGGTGGCCCCGGCGATCGCCATCGCGATCGAGCTGGCGGTGCTGCCGCTGTTCGGCGTCCGCTACCGGGTGTTGGCCCGGCGGGCCTGGCCGTTGCTGGCCAGCGCTGGCGGCATCCTGGTCACCCTGGTGCTGTTCGCCGCCGACCGCTCCGGGCGGGTGCTGATCGAGGCGGGCCCGGTCCTGGTCACCGAGGGCGTGCTGGTCACCGCGCTGGGGCTGGTGCTGCGCATGCTCGCGGTGGCGCTGCCCGGGATCGTCGTCTTCGCCACCACCGACGCCACCGACCTGGCCGACGCGCTGGTCCAGAACGCCAAAGCACCGGCCCGGTTCGCCATCGGCGCGCTGGCCGCGTTCCGGCTGGTGCCGTTGCTCGAACAGGAGTGGCGGATGATCAGCATGGCGCGCCGGGCCCGGGGCGTGGACGCCGGCCGAAATCCGGTCGCCCGGCTGCGGCTGTTCGTGTCGACGGCGTTCGCCCTGCTGGTCGGGGCGATCCGGCGGGGCACCCGGCTGGCGGTGGCGATGGACGCCCGCGGTTTCGACGCCGGAATTCCGCGTACGGTCGCCCGGCGGCAGCACTTCACCCGGGCCGACGCGCTGCTGATCGCCGGCGCGGCGGCGCTGGCCGGCGGGGCGCTGACGGTCAGCGTCGTACTCGGCACCTTCCGCCCCCTGATCGGCTGACCGGTCCCGACGCGGTGGGTGCAGTTGTGGTCGCTGGAGCGACCACAACTGCACCCCAACAGACCTCAGCTGCGCCGGAAGGCGTAGAACCGGGTCTGGCCGGCGCGCTGGCTGCGCCCGGCGATCCGGGCCTCCCGGCCGACCGGCGGGCCGGCCTTCGGCGCCGGCGGGGTGTCGGACCGGCCCGGCAGAGCCACCGGCGCTGCGGATGCCACCGCCAGCGCGGCGAGATCGGGTGGGGTCACCGCCAGCGGGGACGGCGTCGACGCGGGCTTGCGGGACTTCTTCGGACTGCGCTTGGCAGGCATACCCTGCCTCCTGACTTGTCTCCGGCGCCGATTGGCGCGGCGAATGGGCAACCCGGGCGGTCCGATCAGAGGAGACACCACGACGGCGCGGTGCAGGATGCGGACGCCCGGAGCGGACAGGTCCGCGGCGACAACGGGCGGCGGACCGGGGCTCGGAAAAGGGGCGTCAGTTACGCATGCCGGTACGCTAACCGACCACCCACCGCCGCCGCACCCGATTTACCGACACCACGCCCCGACGGGCCACGGTACGGTCGCAGCAGCACGGGCAGCCCGACAGAAGGCGGTAGGCATGGCGGCGCAGGCGACGGCACAGATCGGCGTTACCGGCCTGGCGGTGATGGGCCGCAACCTGGCCCGCAACCTGGCCCGCCACGGCTTCACCGTCGCGGTGCACAACCGCTCGCCCGAACGCACCCGCAGCCTGATCGCCGAGCACGGCGACGGGGGCGCCTTCGTGCCGTCGGAATCGATGGCCGACTTCGTCGCCACGCTGGAGCGCCCCCGCGCGGTGATCGTCATGGTGAAGGCGGGCGGCCCCACCGACGCGGTGATCGACGAACTGGTGCCGCTGCTGGAGGCCGGCGACATCATCGTCGACTGCGGCAACGCGCACTTCGTCGACACCCGCCGCCGGGAGGAGGCGCTGCGCGGGCACGGCCTGCACTTCGTCGGCACCGGCGTGTCGGGCGGCGAGGAGGGCGCGCTGCACGGCCCGAGCATCATGCCGGGCGGCTCGGCTGAGTCCTACCGCAAGCTCGGCCCGATCTTCGAGCGGATCGCCGCGCAGGTGGAGGGGGCCCCGTGCTGCCGGCACATCGGCCCGGACGGCGCCGGCCACTTCGTCAAGATGGTCCACAACGGCATCGAGTACGCCGACATGCAGCTCATCGCGGAGGCGTACGACCTGCTGCGGGCCGGCCTGTCGGCGAGCCCGGCGGAGATCGCGGACATCTTCCGGCAGTGGAACGGCGGCGAGCTGGAGTCCTTCCTCATCGAGATCACCGCCGACGTGCTGGCGCACACCGACGCGGCCACCGGCCAGCCCTTCGTCGACGTGGTGCTCGACCAGGCCGAGCAGAAGGGCACCGGCCGGTGGACCGTGCAGAGCGCGCTGGACCTGGGCATCCCGATCACCGGTATCGCTGAGGCCACCTTCGCCCGGTCCCTGTCCGGCCACGCCGACCAGCGCGCCGCCGCCCGCCGCGCCTTCCCCGACGCCGGGGAGAAGTGGCAGGTGGATGACCGGGCGACCTTCGTCGAGGATGTCCGGCGCGCGCTGCTGGCCAGCAAGATCGTCGCGTACGCGCAGGGCTTCGACCACATCCGGGCCGGCAGCCAGGAGTACGACTGGGGCATCGACCTGGGCGGCACGGCCACCATCTGGCGGGGCGGCTGCATCATCCGGGCCCGTTTCCTGGACCGGATCCGCCAGGCGTACGACGCCGAGCCGGAACTGCCGACGCTGCTGGTGGCTCCGTGGTTCGCCGACCAGGTCGGTGCCGGGGTGCCCGCCTGGCGGCGGGTGGTGGCCGACGCGGCCCGGGCGGGCGTGCCGACGCCGGCGTTCTCGTCGTCGCTGGCCTACTTCGACGGGCTACGCGCGGCTCGGCTGCCGGCCGCCCTGATCCAGGGCCTGCGGGACGACTTCGGGGCGCACACCTATCGCCGGGTGGACCGGGAAGGCTCGTTCCACACGCTCTGGGCGGGCGACCACACCGAAGTGCCGGCCTGACCCCCTAGACCGTCGGGGCCACCGGGTTGGGCAGCGCGCCGCCGAAGCGGCGATCCCGCTGGGCGTAGAGCTCGCAGGCGTACCAGAGATGGCGGCGGTCGAAGTCCGGCCAGAGCGTGTCGAGGAAGACCAGCTCGGCGTACGCGCTCTGCCAGAGCAGGAAGTTGGAGGTGCGCTGCTCGCCGGAGGGACGCAGGAAGAGGTCCACCTCGGGGACCTCCGGGTGGTAGAGGTAGCGGGCGATGGTCTTCTCGTTGACCTTGCCCGGGTCGAGCTTCCCGGCGGCCACGTCGCGGGCGATCGCGGCGGCGGCGTCGGCGATCTCCGCCTGACCGCCGTAGTTGACGCAGAACTGCAGGGTCAGCGTCGAATTGCCCCGGGACATCTCCTCGGCGGTCTGCAGCTCGGAGATCACGCTCTTCCAGAGCCGCCCGGCCCGGCCCGACCACACCACCCGGACGCCCAGGTCGACGAGCTGGTCCCGGCGGCGGCGGATGACGTCCCGGTTGAAGCCCATCAGGAAGCGGACCTCGTCCGGCGAGCGCCGCCAGTTCTCGGTGGAGAAGGCGTACGCCGACAGGTAGGGGATGCCCAGCTCGATCGCGCCCTCGACGGTGTCGAAGAGGCTGTGCTCGCCCTGCTCGTGGCCCCTGGTCCGGGGCAGCCCACGCTCCTTGGCCCAGCGGCCGTTGCCGTCCATCACCACCGCGATGTGCTTCGGCAGCGCCTCGGCCGGCAGGGCCGGCGGCCGGGCGCCGGACGGATGCGGAGTCGGTGGCACCGGCTCCCGCCGGACGCCCCTCGTCGATCGGATCACTTACGCACCCTCCCTGTTCGTGCCGGCGGGGGCGGGCCCGGTGCCGGCACCCCGGTCGACCAGCGGCAGCGAGCGTAGCGTGCGCTCGAGGTGCCACTGGAGGTGCGCCGCGACAAGGCCGCTGCACTCCCGGCGTACCGCGGTCTCGGTGGCGTCCGCGTACGTCCAGTCGCCGGTGGTCAACGCGGACATCAGCTCGACGGTGGCCGGGGCGGGGTGGGCGGCGCCGGGCGGTCGGCAGTCCGGGCAGACCGCTCCCCCGGCCGGCACCGAAAACGCCCGGTGCTTCCCCGGGGTGCCACAGACCGCGCAGGCGGTCAGCGCTGGCGCCCAACCGGCCAGCGCCATCCCGCGCAGCAGATAGGCGTCGAGCACCAGGGTGGTGGCGTGCTCGCCCCGGGCCAGGGACTTCAGCGCGCCGAGGGTGAGCTGGAACAACCGCAGCGACGGCTCCCGCTCGACGGGGGTGAGCCGCTCGGCGGTCTCGGCGATCGCGCTGGCCGCCGTGTAGCGGGGGTAGTCGCCGAGGAACCGCTTGCCGTAGAGGTCGATCCCCTCGACCTGGCTGACGGTGTGCAGCGAGCTGCCGTGGTTGCCCTTGGGGTCGCCGGCGAGCTGAAGGTCGACGTGCCCGAACGGCTCCAGCCGGGCACCGAACCTGCTGGTGGTACGCCGGACGCCGCGGGCCACCGCCCGCAGCCGGCCGTGCCGGCGGGTGAGCAGGGTGATGATCCGATCGGACTCGCCCAGCTTCTGCACGCGCAGCACCACCGCGTCGTCGCGGTAGAGCTGTCGGCGGTACCCGGCCATCCGGTCATTCTCCCTCGGGGTGCCATCTCAGGGTCAGTTCGGGGTCGTTCGGCGGCCGGACCCGGATGTGCCGCCGCGAAGGCCGGCCGTAACGTGCTGGCCATGCCTCAGCATCGAACCGCCGTCGCCGCCACGGCTGCGGCCGCCCTGATCCTCCTGTCCGGGTGTGACCCGCTGTCGTTCAGCGAGCTGACCTACGACAACACCGAGACGGTGAAGATCACCCGGATCATCGTACGGCCGGGCTCGGGCGACGTGACGGTGCACGGGTCCGGGTCGGCCACCGACGTACGGATCAAGCGGGAGGTCCACTACCGGGGCGCTCAGCCCGACACCGCCTACCGGATCAACGGCGACGAGCTGGTGCTGGACACCAGCTGCGGCAACCGCTGCAGCGTCTCCTGGGAGGTGACCGTCCCCGAGGGCGTGGCGGTACGCGGCGAGACCGGCTCCGGGGACATCACGCTGAGCAAGGTCGGCGCGGTGGACGTCACGCTGGGCTCCGGCGACGTCAGCGTGACGACGGCGCGCGGCGACGTCCGCGCCGAGACCGGCTCCGGGGACATCACGGTGGACGAGGTGACCGGTGTGGTCCGGCTGCGCGCCTCCTCCGGCGATGTCGAGGCGCGGCGGCTGGCCGCCGGCGTGGACGCGGAGACCTCCTCGGGTGACGTGACCGTCGAGCTGGACCAGCCGGCCTCGGCCCGGGTGCACGCCGGCAGCGGCGACGTGGAGCTGACCGTGCCGGAGGGCCGGTACCGGGTGCGGACCAGCACCGGCTCGGGCACGGCCACCGTGGCGGTGACCGACGACCCGACCGCCGCCCTGCTGCTGGACGTCCGCACCGGCAGCGGCGACATCGCGATCAACCGCCGCTGAGGCGGGAGGCCGCCGGGTCAGCCGGCAGTGGTCCCGGTGTCCGCCCGCTCTGCCGCGCCGCGCGGCACGGGCACCCGGCCCGGGCCGAACCCGGCGGACCGGTCCGCGCGGGCACCGGCCACCACCAGCTCGGCCTCGGCGCCGGCGGGCGCGGGGCTGGCCGGGGCGGTCGCGGCACGCTCGGCCAGGGCCGGCCGGCGCCGGCCGGGGAGCAGTTCCGGCGCGCGCCGGGCCGCGACGTCCTCGACCCAGCCGAACAGCAGGGTGACCACGCCGACCAGGGCGAACACCAACGCCACCCGGATCGTCAGGGCGAGCGAGTCACGCGAAGCCCAGCCGACCCGAGCGAGCAGCGGGGTGAGCGCCACCACGAATGACATGTGCCACAGGTAGACCGTCAGCGCGCGCCGGTTCAGCACGGTGACCGCCCGGCTCAGCACCGGAATGCGGTCGACCCAGGCCGCCTCGGCCGGGGCCCGGCCGATCGCCACCAGGATGAACGCGGCCGACCAGACGGCATTGCCGAGGTGGTTGTCGTTCAGGTCGTAGCCGCGCGGGCCGGGGTGGGTGAAGATCCAGGACAGCCCGGCGGCGCCGAGGACGAGCACGGTGGGCACCAGCACCCGGTTGCTGAGCCGGCGGAGCATGCCGTCGTGGTGGGCGAAACCGAGCAGCCAGGCACCGAAGTACAGGCCGAACTCGCGCAGCACGGTCGGCGGGTTCCGGTACACGCCCAGCTCGATCATCACGAGCAGGGCGTACGGGGCGAGGAGGGTGGGCAGCGGCGCCCGACGGAACAGCCACAGCACCAGCGGCGAGGCCAACACGAACCACAGGTAGTCCCGGAGGTACCAGATGGGGCTCAGGGCCAGCGCGCCCCAGTGGTTGGCCGGTGGATCACTGACCGGGAAGAGCCAGAGCAGCACCTTCGGGGTGAGCGGCAGACCGGTGAGCAGCATGGCCGGCACGAAGATCGCGGCGAGCACCCACAGCGACGGCAGCAGGCGACGCAGCCGGCGCAGCACAGCCGGCGCGCCGGTTCGGTCCAGCGAGGCGGCCATCAGTGAGCCGGCGAGCGCGAACATCACCGACATCGCCGGGAAGATCAGCGTCAGGGCCGCCGATCCGACGACGTGGTAGACGACGACTCGCACGATGGCCAGGGAACGGAGCAGATCCAGGTATCGATTTCGCATCAGCCTGCAGCTATGTCCGGGGGCAAGGGCATCACAACGCTTCCCCTACCCTCCGACCCTGGCGGCTGAAACGGCGAACGGACCGGGCCGGAAGTGAAACATCCCATACCGCCGGCCGTTCCGGATCAGTCCGAAAAGCGAGCCGCCGGCCCCGATGTCCGGAACCGGCGGTTTGGCGGTTGGCGTTTGGCGGCCGGGCGGTCAGAAGCCCAGTTTGCGCAGCTGCTTCGGGTCGCGCTGCCAGTCCTTGGCGACCCGGACGTGCAGGTCGAGGTAGATCCGGGTGCCGAGCAGCTCCTCGATCTGCCGGCGGGCGGTGGTGCCGACCTCCTTCATCCGGCTACCCCGGTGACCGATCATGATCGCCTTCTGGCTCGGCCGCTCGACGTACACGTCGGCGTAGATCTTGGTGAGCTGGCCCTCCGGGATCATCTCCTCCACCACCACGGCGATGGAGTGCGGCAGCTCGTCCCGGACGCCTTCGAGGGCCGCCTCGCGAATCAGCTCGGCGACCAGCACCTGCTCCGGGTCGTCGGTGAGCATGTCGTCCGGATAGAGCTGCGGCGACTCCGGCAGGTAGCCGGTCATCACGTCGACCAGGGTGTCCACCTGGTGCCCGGAGACCGCGCTCACCGGCACCACGTCGGCGAAATCGCCGAGCTCACTCACCGCGAGGAGCTGCTCGGCCAGCCGCTTCTTGTCCACCAGGTCGGTCTTGGTGACCACCGCCAGCACGGTCGCCTTGAGGCTGGCGAGCTCGCCAGTGATGAACCGGTCGCCTCGGCCGATCGGCTCGTTCGCCGGGATGCAGAGGCCGATCACGTCGACCTCGCTCCACGTCTCCCGCACCAGGTCGTTCAGCCGCTCGCCGAGCAGCGTACGAGGCCGGTGCAGGCCCGGGGTGTCGACCAGGACGAGCTGCGACTCCGGCCGGTGCAGCACGGCCCGGATGACGTGCCGGGTGGTCTGTGGCTTGTTCGAGGTGATCGCGATCTTGGTGCCGACGATCGCGTTGGTCAGCGTCGACTTGCCGGCGTTGGGCCGCCCGACGAAGCAGGCGAAACCCGCACGATAGGGACGCTGCTCCACGTCACTCACTGGATCACCGTGCCGAGAACGGTGCCGTCCGGGGCGGCCACGTGGATCGGCGCGTCAGCGGAAAGGTCCCGGACCGCGGCATGCCCGGCGCCGTCCAGCGTCGAGGCCTCGGTCACCACCACGGCCGCCTCCAGCCGACCGGCCCCGGCGGCGACCGCCGAGGCGACCGCGAGCTGAAGCGCGGTCAGCGTCAGCGACGGCAGCGCGACGCTGGCCGCCGCGTACGTCCGTCCGTCCTGGTCCCGGACCGCCGCCCCCTCCACGGCACCGACCCGGCCGCGCGCGCCCCGGGCCAGGACGACCAGCTTGCCGTCCTCGGCGCTCAGCGTGGCGGGGTCGGACGGGGTGGGCCGGGCGGCCGGCACGGCAGGTGACTCAGGCATCGGCGGGTTGCCTCTCCTCGGAACGGTTCTGATTGCCGCGGGACTCGGCGTGCTCGCCGCGCCCCGCGCTGTCGGATGCGTCGCTCGGCGCGGCCCGGCTCACCAGCAGGGTGTCGATCCGGTTACGCCGGCCGGTGGTGCCCTCGGCGATCAGTCGGAGCCCGGCCACCTCGGCCTCGGCGCCGGGAATCGGCACCCGGCCGAGCGCCTGCGCGAGCAGGCCGCCAACCGTCTCCACCTCGTCGGTGGGCAGCTCGGTGTCGAACAGCTCGCCCAGGTCCTCCACCGGCAGCCGGGCGGTTACCCGCACGGCCCCGTCCGCCAGGCGTTCGACCGGCGGGCGTTCGACATCGTACTCGTCGGTGATCTCACCGACGATTTCCTCCAGGATGTCCTCGATGGTGACCAGACCACCGGTGCCGCCGTACTCGTCCACGACGATGACCAGGTGGTTGCGGGCCGCCTGCATCTCGGAGAGCAGGTCGTCAACCGGCTTGGACTCGGGCACGAAGGTCGCCGGGCGCATCAACTCCGCCACCGGAAGCTGGGTGGTCTGCTGGTCCCCGCCCTGGGTGTGCCGGATCAGATCCTTGAGGTAGAGCACGCCGAGCACGTCGTCCACGCTGTCGCCGATCACCGGGATCCGGGAGAAGCCGGAGCGCAGAAAGAGCACCAGCGCCTGGGCGAGGGTCTTGTGCTCCTCGATCCACACCATCTCCGTGCGCGGCACCATCACCTCGCGGGCGATGGTGTCGCCGAGCGCGAAGACCGAGTGGATCATCTGGCGTTCGCCGTGCTCGACGACGCCACGCTGCTCGGCCAGGTCGACCAGCTCGCGCAGCTCCACCTGGGTGGCGAACGGCCCTTCCCGGAAGCCACGCCCCGGGGTGACCGCGTTGCCGATCAGGATCAGCAGCGAGGCGAGCGGGTTCAGCGCCCGACCCAGCCAGCGCACCAGCGGGGCGACCGCGCGGCCCACCGGGTACGCGTGCTGCCGGCCGAGGGTACGCGGGGCGACACCGACCACCACGAAGCTGACCACGGTCATCGCCCCGGCGGTGACCAGGGCGGCCCGCCAGCCGGCGCCGAACGTGTCCACCGCCACCAGCGCCACCAGCGTGGTGGCGGTCAGCTCGGCCAGCAGCCGGAGCAGGAGCAACAGGTTAAGGTGGCGCACCACGTCCCCGGCGACCGATTGGAGGGTACGTGCGCCGCGCGCCCCGTCCCGGGCCAGTTCGGCGGCCCGGGCCGGGGAGACCGCGGCGAGCGCCGCCTCGGTCATCGCGATGAGGCCGGCGAACACCACCAGCGCCGCCGCGAGAGCGATGAGCTGCAGGTCGGGCAGATTGGCAGGGTCGCTGCCGGCCGCCAGGGTGGTCATCATTTCGACCGGGTCGACCGCCAACTGGCCAGCAGTCGGGCCTGAAGACCGAACATCTCCCGTTCCTCCTCCGGCTCGGCGTGGTCGTAGCCGAGCAGATGCAGCACCCCGTGCACGGTGAGCAGGTGCAGCTCGTCGGCGGATGAGTGACCGGCGGTAGCCGCCTGCTTGGCCGCCACCTCGGGGCAGAGCACGATGTCGCCGAGCAGCGCCGGTTCACCGCCGGCCGGGGAGTTCTCCCCCGGCCCGTGGTCGACGCTGCCCTCGTCCATGGGGAAGGCGAGCACGTCGGTCGGGCCGTCGCCGCCCATCCAGCGGTGGTTCAGCTCGGACATGTAGTCGATGTCGACGAGCAGGACGGAAAGCTCGGCGAGCGGGTTGACCCCCATCTCGTCGAGGGCGTGCCGGGCGACGGCAAGCACGGCGTCGGTGTCGACCGCGACACCGGACTCGTTGGCGATCTCGATGGACAACTGTCTTCCTCTGGTGAATTAGCGGCGCCGGCCGGCCCGGCCGCCCTGGGCGGTCCGCCCGGGTACGGCGTGCACGCTCTGCGCCTGCTGGTTCTCCCGCTCGGCATCCCAGCGGGCGTACGCGTCGACGATCTCGCCCACCAGCGTGTGGCGGACCACGTCGGAGCTGGAAAGCTGGGCGAAGTGCACGTCCTCGACGTCACTCAGGATCTCCCGGACCACCCGCAGGCCACTGGTCGTGCCGCCGGGAAGGTCCACCTGGGTGACGTCACCGGTGACCACGATCTTGGAACCGAAGCCGAGCCGGGTGAGGAACATCTTCATCTGCTCGGGCGTGGTGTTCTGCGCCTCGTCCAGAATGATGAACGCGTCGTTCAACGTCCTTCCCCGCATGTACGCCAGCGGCGCCACCTCGATCGTGCCGGCCGCCATCAGCTTCGGGATGGACTCCGGGTCGAGCATGTCGTGCAGCGCGTCGTACAGCGGGCGCAGGTAGGGGTCGATCTTCTCGTTCAGGGTGCCGGGCAGGAAGCCCAGCCGCTCCCCCGCCTCGACCGCCGGCCGAGTGAGGATGATCCGGTTGACCTGCTTGGCCTGCAGCGCCTGGACGGCCTTCGCCATGGCCAGGTAGGTCTTGCCGGTGCCGGCGGGGCCGATCCCGAAGACGATGGTGTGCGCGTCGATCGCGTCGACGTAGCGCTTCTGCCCGAGCGTCTTGGGACGGATGGTGCGGCCGCGCCGGGAGAGGATGTTGAGCGTCAGGACCTCGGCGGGCCGCTCGGTGCTGCCCTGCTCGAGCATTCCGACGGTACGCCGGACGGCGTCAGTGGTCAGGGTCTCGCCTTTCTCGATGAGTTCGAGCAACTCGCTGAAGAGCCGCTCGGCGAGGGCGTTGTCCGCCGGGGCACCCGTGATGGTGATCTCGTTGCCCCGCACGTGGACGTCACTGTTGACCGAGCGTTCGACGAGCCGCAGGATCTCGTCGCCCGCGCCGAGCAGGTTCACCATGATCTTCTGGTCGGGGACCGTGATCCTGGTCTGCACCCGGGGCGGGCCGGGAGGTGGGGTGCCGGTCATAGGTCGGGCCGTCGGGCCCTACGCCACCTGCTTCCGATCTCGGCGCCGGGCCCTGCTGGCGCGGCGTACGGTTCCACCCATCGTATCTGTTCAACGGCGGACGCACCTTGGCCATTTCCGCCGGTAGGAGATCAACTACCGGCGCGGAAGTCGTACCCGTCGAAGGTCTCCTGGTGCCGGGTGAAGCGGTAGGTGGCCCAGTGCATCCGGACCACCGCGCCGCGCTCGTCGCGGGTCAACCGGAGCAGCTCACCCGCCTCGCGGCCGGCGATGGTACGGAACACGTCCGGCCGGTCCGACACGGGCGCGAACACCGCCGGCGGCTTGCCGGCCGGATCGTCGGCCCCGCGGGCGCGCAGCGTCCCGTCGTGCCAGAAGAAGACGCACTCGAAGCCCTCGCCCCACCAGCGGCCCAGCATCCCGCGCAGCGACTCCGGAGCGGGCGGACCGGGGCGCCACGGCTCGATGTCGGCCGGATCATGCTCGGCGGCGGCGGCGAGCAGCCGGTGTGGCAGGTCTAGCACCTCCACGCCGGTGCCGGAGGAGCCGAGCACCGCGCAGCCCATCGCGCCCGCGGTGCCGTCCCCGCCCCGCCGGCCGTAGACGGCGGCCAGGAAACCGGGCATCGCCCCGTCGTGCCCCACGTGCATCACCCGCCCCGGCTGTGGCACCAGGATCAGGCCCAACCCGAAGCCGGCCGCCCAGAGCGTCTCGTCGGTGGTGGTGAGCGGCCAGCGCATCTCGTCGAGGGTCGCCGGGGCGAGGACCGCGCCGGCCGGGTCCAGCGCGGCCGGATCGGCCAGGAAGGCCGCCCAGCGCGCCATGTCCGGCGCGGTGCTCCACAGCTGCGCGGCCGGGGCCACCCCACCGAAGTCGGTCGGCGGCTCCGGCCGCGCCTCGTCGGAGTACGCGTCAACCAGGAACCCGGTCGCCGCCCGACCGCCCGGGGTGAGGCCGGTGGCGGCCAACCCGAGCGGCGCGAGCACCCGCTCGGCCAGCACCTCCGCCCAGGTGCCGCCCCGCAGCCGGGCCACCAGCTCGCCGAGCAGGGCCATCCCGAGGTTGGAGTAGTGGTAGCGGCGGCCGGTCGGCAGCACCCGCTCCACTCGGTCCAGGTCGGCGATCAGCTCGGCCGCGCCGGGTGCCCGCAGCGTGTCCCAGACGTCGCCGTGCGGCTCGCGCTGCAGGCCCGCGGTGTGCGACAGCAGCCGGCGTACGGTCAGCCCGCCGTGAGCCGGCAGGTCGAGGTGCCGCCCGATCGGGTCGTCCAGGTCGAGCAGCCCGTCGTCCCGGCACTGCAACACCAGCACGGAGGTGAAGGTCTTGGTGACCGAGCCGATCCGGAACACCGTGTCGGGGTCGAGCGGGGTGTCGTTGCCGGTCCCGCCGACCGCGCAGGTCCAGAGCGGCCGGTCGGCCCGGTGCAGGGCGACCGAGACCGCCGGGATCCGACCCTGGGCCTGCGCCTGCCGCACCATCCGGTCGAGCCGGTCATGCACCGTGATCATGCGGGCAGTCTAGGTGCGGCGTTAGCGGCAGAGCATCGGACCGAGCGGCGCGCCGCCGAACACGTGCGCGTGCACGTGGAAGACCTCCTGGCCGGCGTACGCCCCGGTGTTGAACATCAGCCGGAAGCCGTCGGCGAGCAGCCCCTCCTCCTCGGCCACCGTGGCGGCCGTGGCGAGCACCTCGCCGGCCAGCCCCGGGTCACCCTGGGCGAGGGTGGCCACGTCCGCGTAGTGCTCCTTCGGGATCACCAGCACGTGCGTGGGCGCCTGGGGGTTGATGTCCCGGAAGGCGAGGGTGGTGGCGGTCTCCCGCACGATGGTGGCCGGGATCTCCCCGACGACGATCCGGCAGAACAGGCAGTCGCTTCCCATTCAGGCAGTGTAAGGAAGGGCCCCCTGTTAACGCCTACGGCATAGCAAGGGCCCCTTGTTAACAACCCGGCTGGGTGCGGCACGATGGCGCGCATGACAGGACGGGCGGTACTGGTGACAGGAGCCTCGCGCGGCATCGGGCGCGCGGTGGCGCGGGTGTTCGCGGCGGGCGGGGATCGGGTGGCGATCCACCATCGGGATTCGGCGGAGTTGGCCGAACAGCTGCGCGAGGAGCTACCCGGCGACGGGCACGTGGTGGTCCGCGCCGACCTGACCGACCCGGACGCGGTACGCACGATGGTCGACGAGGCGGCGGAACGGCTGGGCGGGCTGGACGTGTTGGTCAACAACGCTGGCGTTTACGGCCCACGGGACCTGCCGCACCCGGTCTTCGGCAACACCTACGGGCAGTGGCAGGAGCAATGGCGGCTGGTCCTGGAGACCAACCTGACCGGCGCCGCCAACGTCACCTGGTGCGCCGCCCAGCACATGCGCGAGCGGGGCGGCCGAATCGTGAACGTGTCGTCCCGGGGCGCCTTTCGCGGCGAGCCGGAGCAGCCGGCGTACGGGGCGAGCAAGGCCGGGTTGAACGCGCTCGGCCAGTCGCTCGCGCTGGCCCTGGCCCCGTACGGCATCGCGGTGGCGACGGTCGCGCCGGGCTTCGTGGAGACCGACATGACCACCACGCACCTCAGCGGCGAGCGCGGCGACGCGATCCGCGCCCAGTCCCCGTTCGGCCGGGTCGCCCGCCCCGACGAGATCGCCGCCGCCGTGCACTGGCTGGCCAGCCCCGAGGCCGAGTGGGCCTCCGGCACCATCCTCGACCTCAACGGCGCCTCCCACCTCCGCACCTGACCCCACCCCGCCCCGCCCCGCCCCGCCCCGCCCCACCCCGCCCCGCCCCGGCGATCATGGAGTTGTGGTGCCCAATTCGAGCCTTTCACGGCCTTTGCGAGGGACCACATTTCCATGATCGGCCAGGCAAGGGGGGCGGGGGCGGGGGTTACCAGCGGGGTAGGCGGGTGGCTAGGACTGTGAGGGCGGCTACGCCGGCTGTGGAGGTGCGCAGGACCGAGGGGCCGAGACGGACGGGGCGGGCGCCGGCCTCGCGGAAGGCGGACAGTTCGGGCGGGGCAATGCCACCCTCCGGGCCGACCACCAGCACGATCTCGCCGGTCTCCGGCAGCTCGGCGGTGGTCAGCCGCTCCTCGGCTTCCTCGTGCAGCACGAACGCGGCGGCCGCCCCGGCGATCCGCCGGGCCACGGTCGCGGTGGACTCGTCGGGCGTGCCGGCCACCACCGGCAGCCAGGCCCGGCGGGCCTGCTTGGCGGCCTCCCGGGCGGTGGCCGCCCACTTCTCCCGGGCCCGTACGCCCCGGTCGCCACGCCACTGCGTGACCGAGCGGGACGCCGCCCACGGGACGATCTCGTCCACCCCGACCTCGGTCATCGCCTGCACGGCCAGCTCGCCCCGATCGCCCTTGGCGATGCCCTGCACCACAACGAGCCGGGGGACGGACGCGTCGACGTACCCCCGGGAGGTGATCATCAGGTCGAGGGTGCCCCGGCCGACGGCGGTGACCACCCCGCCGGCGGTGCCGCCCCGCCCGTCGGCGAGCAGCAACTCCTCGCCGACGCGCAGCCGCTGCACGGTGGCGGCGTGATGCCCCTCCGGCCCGTCGAGGGTCAGCGTGTCACCGGTGGGCAGCGCCTCGACCAGGAACAGCGGCGCGGACACGCTAGGCGTGCCCGTTGAAGGCGTCGCGCATCCGGGAGAAGAAGCCGCCCTGCTTGGTGAGCTCGGCGACCTCCTCGCCCCGGGTCTTGGCGAACTCGCGCAGCATCCGCTCCTGCTCGGCGTCGAGCTTGGTCGGGGTGCGGACGTCGAGGTGGACGTAGAGGTCGCCCCGGCCGGTGCCGCGCAGGTGCGGCACGCCCCGGGCGCGCAGCCGCAGCGTGCTGCCCGGCTGGGTGCCCGGCTTGACATCGACCGGTTCCTCGCTGTCCAGGGTCTTGATGGTCAGCCGGGTGCCGAGCGCGGCGGCGGTCATCGGCACGGTGACTCGGCAGTGCAGATCGTCGCCCTTGCGGGAGTAGACGTCGTGCGGCCGCTCGTGGATCTCCACGTAGAGGTCGCCGGCCGTCCCGCCGCCCGGGCCGACCTCGCCCTGCTGGGCCAGCCGGATCCGCATGCCGTCCTCGACACCGGCCGGGATCTTGACGGTGAGTGAGCGGCGGGTCCGGACCCGGCCGTCACCGGCACAGGTCGGGCAGGGGTTCGGGATGGTGGTGCCGTGGCCCTGGCAGACCGTGCACGGCCGGGCGGAGACCACCTGGCCGAGGAAGGTCCGCTGCACCGACTGCACCTCGCCCCGCCCACCGCACGCCTCGCAGGTCGCGAGGTGGGTGCCGGCCGCGGTCCCGGCACCGGAACAGGTGGTGCAGAGCACGGCGGTGTCGACCGTGATCGGGGCTTCGACGCCGAACGCGGTCTCGTTGAGGTCCAGCTCCAGCCGCAGGATCGCGTCAGCGCCCGGCCGGGTACGCGGACGGGGGCCGCGCGAACCGCCGGCAGCCCCGCCGAAGAACGCGTCCATGATGTCCTGGAACCCGACGAACGGGCCGGCGCCGCCCGGGCCTCCCGGACCGGCGCCCCCGCCCCCCGGAGCCAGCGGGTCGCCGCCCAGGTCGACGATCTGCCGTTTCCGATCGTCCGAGAGGACCTCGTACGCGGCGTTGATGTCCTTGAACTTCTCCTGTGCCTCCGGATCCGGATTGACATCCGGGTGGAACTGCCGCGCCAGCTTGCGGTAGGCGCGCTTGATCTCGTCGTCGGAGGCGTCCCGGCTGACGCCGAGAATGCCGTAGTAGTCCCTGGCCACTGCGTTCGGTGTCCTCATGTTCGTCTCGCGTTGCGCCGGTCGCCGGCCTCCTGCCGGCCGCCGCCCCTGACTGGTCAGTTCTGGGCCAGCAGCTCGCCCACGTAGCGTGCCACGGCTCGCACCGTGGCGATGGTGCCGGGGTAGTCCATCCGGGTCGGCCCGACCACACCCAGGCCGCCGACGATGGTGCGACCCGGGCCGTACCCGGTGCTGACCACCGAGGCGGCGCGCAGGTTGTCGATCTCGTTCTCGTCGCCGATCAGCACCCGGGTGGTGCTCGGCTCGGCCTCGCCGATGAGCTTGAGGAGCACGACCTCCTCCTCGAGCGCCTCGAGGATGGGCCGCAGTGAGCCCTGGAAATCCAGCAGGCCACCTCGGGTGAGGTTGGCCGTGCCGGCCAGCGCGAGCCGCTCCTCGTGCCGCTCGACCAGCGTCTCCAGCAGCACGCTGGAGAGCGTGGCCATGGCCGGGCGCAGGTGCGGCGAGGACTCGTCCACCAGGGCCTGGACCAGCGGCGGGGTGTCCGACAGCCGGCTGCCAACCAGCTTGTCGTTGGCCAGCCGACGCAGGTCGGTGACGTCGTCGGCCGACAGTGGGCCGGGCAGCTCGACCAGCCGCTGCTCGACCCGACCGGTGTCGGCGATCATGACCACCATCAGCCGGGTGGTGGAGATCGGCACCAGCTCCAGGTGGCGCACCTTGGAACGGGCCAGGCTGGGGTACTGCACCACGGCGACCTGCCGGGTGAGCTGGGCCAGCAGCCGGACCGTGCGGTGCACCACGTCGTCCAGATCGACCGCGCCGACCAGGAACCGCTCGATGGCCCGGCGCTCGGCCGGGCTGAGCGGCTTGACCCGCGAGAGCCGGTCGACGAAGAGCCGATAGCCGCGGTCGGTGGGCACCCGGCCGGCGCTGGTGTGCGGCTGCCGGATGTAGCCCTCGTCCTCCAGGACGGCCATGTCGTTGCGTACGGTGGCCGGGGAGACGCCCAACTGGTGGCGCTCCACCAGCGCCTTGCTGCCGACCGGCTCCTGGGTGGCGACGTAGTCCTCGACAATCGCGCGGAGCACGGCGAGCTTGCGGTCGTCGAGACCCATCTCCCCACCTCCTGACGCACCTCGGCCCGCCGGCGCCCGGCACCGCCTGGTGGTCGATCAGGCGGCACGCGGTGCCGGTCGAGCATCTGGCACTCGACTGTAGCGAGTGCCAGTCTACGTCGGCACACCCACCGACGCGATGATCAGCGACGGACCTCCGGTGCGGTCCACCGCACACTCCGGGAGAGCCAAACAGCCGGACTTCCGGGGCGGTGTCGCTCTGGCGCGTCGTTGCGAACGGGACCTACCGTGACGTCCATGACTGAACCACCTCGCTTTCCCGGAGCGGGGGACCCCGGCGCCCAGCCGCCGGGCGACACCCCGCAGTCGGCACCATACGGCTCCTCGCCGGCCAACGAGCCCCCCACCGCACCAATGTCCGGGGGCCCGAGCGGTCCCGGCTATCCCCCACCCGGTGGCTATCCGCCGCCGGGCGGCTACCCCCCGCCGGGCGGCTACCCCCCGCCGGGCGGCGGCTACGGCAACAACGAGGACAAGACCTGGGCGCTGATCGCGCACTTCGGCGGCGCCGCTGGCGCACTGATCAGCTTCGGCCCGCTGGGCTTCGTCGCCCCGCTGATCGCCTTCCTGGTCCGCGGCCCGCAGTCCCCCACCGCCCGGGCCCACGCCCTCGCCGCGCTGAACTTCCAGCTCCTCTGGTCGATCATCGCGTTCGTGCTGCTCTTCGTGAGCTGGTGCCTGCTCTTCCTGCCCAGCATCGCGGTCGTGGTGATCCAGATCCTGTTCGGGATCATCGCCGGCATGAAGGCCAACGAGGGCCAGCCCTACCGCTACCCGATGTCCGCCAGCTTCATCAAGTGACCGTGACCCGGCCGTCCCTCCGGTCGGCCGGGTCCGTCATCGCTCAGGGCAGCAGGTCGCGCACCACCGCGTCGGCCAGCAACCGGCCGCGCAGGGTGAGCACGGCCCGGCCGGCCGCGTACCCGTCGGCGGTCAGCAGACCGTCGGCCAGTGCCCGCTGCGCGCCGGCCCGACCCGCCGCGTCCAGCACGCCCAGCGACAGGCCGTCGGCGAGCCGCAGCCGCAGCATCACGTCCTCCATGTGCGCCTCGTCGGGGGTGAGCACCTCCCGGGCCAGGCCGGGTGACTTCCCCGCGGCCAGGCGTCCGGCGTACGCGGTGGGGTGCTTGACGTTCCACCAGCGCACCCCGCCGACGTGGCTGTGTGCCCCCGGGCCGAGGCCCCACCAGTCACCGCCGCGCCAGTAGAGCAGGTTGTGCCGGCAGCGGGCCGCCTCGGAGCGGGCCCAGTTGGAGACCTCATACCAGGAGAAGCCGGCCGCGTCCAGGGCGGCCTCCGCGGCCAGGTAACGGTCCGCCGCGACGTCGTCGCTCGGGTACGCCAGCTCTCCGCGACGCATCCGCGCGGCCAGCCGGGTGCCCTCCTCCACGATCAGGGCGTACGCGCTGACGTGGTCCACGCCCGCCGCCACCACCTGGTCCAGCGAGGCGGCGAAGTCCTCCGCGTGCTCCCCCGGCGTGCCGTAGATCAGGTCCAGGTTCACGTGGTCGAACCCGGCGTCCCGCGCCTCTTCGGCGGCGGCCACGGCCCGACCGGCGCTGTGCTGCCGGTCCAGGATCGCCAGCACCCCGGGCGCGGCGGACTGCATGCCCAGCGAGATCCGGGTGTAGCCGGCCGCCCGCAGCGCCTTGAGCGACCCGGGGTTTACCGACTCGGGGTTGGCCTCGGTGGTCACCTCGGCGTCGGCGGCCAGCCCCCAGGTGCGGTCGATGCCGTCCAGGATCCGGGCCAGGTCGTCGGCGGGGAGCAGGGTGGGCGTACCGCCACCCACGAAAACGGTGTCCACCCGGGGCGGCGGGGTGTCGCCCAGCGCCCGGGCGGCGAGCGCCAGCTCGGCCAGCACGGTCTCGGCGTACGACTCGCGGCTGGCTCCGCCGCCGAGCTCCGCCGACGTGTAGGTGTTGAAGTCGCAGTAGCCGCAGCGGCTGGCGCAGAACGGGACGTGCACATACACCCCGAAGCCGCGCGCGCCGACGGCAGACAGGGCGGCAGGGGGCAGCGACCCGTCGACCGGGACGGGCTCGCCTTCTGGAAGAGCGCCAGGCATGGCCACTAGTGTGCCCGGCATGACCTCTCCGGACGCTCTCGTGCGGGTCGCCACGGCCCGTGGGGTGACCACCCTCACCCTGGACAGCCCGCACAACCGCAACGCGCTCTCCACCCCGCTGATGACCGAGCTGCTGGCCGGGCTGGCCGCCGCGGTCGCCGACGACGCCGTCCGGGCGATCGTGCTGGGCCACACCGGCCCGGTCTTCTGCTCCGGGGCCGACCTGAAGGAGACCGCCGCCGCGTACGCCAGCGGGACGGTGCCGGCGGGAATGCTGGGCGAGGTGCTGGCGGCGGTGCGGGAGTGCCCCAAGCCGGTGCTGGCGCAGGTGGCCGGGCCGGCCCGGGCGGGCGGGCTGGGCCTGATCGCCGCAGCCGACCTGGCGGTCTGCGCCGAGGAGGCGACGTTCGCGTTCACCGAGGTCCGGATCGGGGTGATCCCGGCGGTGATCTCCGCGACCGTGCTGCCCCGGCTGCACTCCCGGGCCGCCGCCGAGCTGTACCTGACCGGCGACACCTTCGACGGCCGGCGGGCCGCCGAGATCGGCCTGGTCACCGCCGCCGTGCCGGCGGCCGAGCTGGACGAGGCGGTGGCACGCTACTGCGCCTCGCTGGTGCGGGGCGCGCCGAAGGCCCTCGCCGGCGCCAAGGAGCTGCTGCGCCGGCCGGCCGCCACCGACCTGCGGGCGGAGATCGCCGAGTTGGGTGCCCTCTCCACCGGGTACTTCCTCTCCGACGAGGGCCGGGAGGGCGTGGCCGCGTTCCGCGAAAAACGACTCGCTCGATGGGTGGCCGCTCTGGACGGTGGTCCGGGAGAGGACGCGAGCTAGGACCGAACGACCGGGTCGGGCGGGCGCGAGCTAGGGCGGACGGCCGGCCCCGGACCGTGCGTCGGGGGACGTACGCTGGTCGGACCGTCGGGACAGGGGGTGCGCGTGCGGATTCGAGTTGCCATCGTGGCGGCAGGTGTGGTGGTGGCGGTCGTCGCCCTGCTCGGCGTCTGGTTCGTCACCAAGCAGTTCGGGCAGCACCTCCGGTTCACGATGGCCAGCCGCACCTGCACGGTGCAGGCCGACGGCGAGGTCGTGCTGAGTGCCGAACAAATGGCCAACGCGGCCACCATCGCGGCGATCGGCGTACAGCGGCGGATGCCCGAGCGGGCCGTGGTGGTGGCGCTGGCCACCGCGTACCAGGAGTCGCACCTGCGCAACATCGCGCACGGCGACCGGGACTCGCTGGGCCTGTTCCAGCAGCGCCCGAGCCAGGGTTGGGGCACCCCCGAACAGGTCCAGGACCCGCGCTACGCGGCGAACCAGTTCTACGCCGCGCTGAAGAAGGTCAAGGGCTGGGAGAAGATGCGGGTCACCGAGGCGGCCCAGCGGGTGCAACGGTCGGCCTTCCCCGAGGCGTACGAGAAGTGGGCGGACGAGTCCGAGGTGCTCACCCGAGCGCTGCTCGGTCACGCCACCGGCGCGGTGGCCTGCACGGTCGGCTCGACGCCCTCGATGCGCGGCCCGGCCGCGGCGGCCGCTCTGGTCGAGAGCCTCGCCCTGGACTGGGGCCTGCACGACCTCACCACGCCGACCGAACTCACCGGCTTCACCGTCCCGGCGACCAACAGCCGCAACGGCTGGCGGTACGCGCACTGGCTGGTCTCGCACGCCGACGACCACGGCGTGAAGCGGGTCCGCTTCGCTGACCTGGAGTGGACCGCCAAGCACGGCACCTGGGACCGGGTACGCGACGGCCAGGCGGCCTCGACCCAGGTGCTGGCGGAGGTCTTCGCCGACGCCTGACCGGGGCCGGGACGGGGTGGTGTCGCTCGACCAGACCCCCCAGTCGCTCGACCAGACCCCCATCCGCGGCTCGGCCGGATCCGCGGCCGGACCCGGGCCTGCGCCAGGGCCGTCCACGGAGGCGACAGCACCCGGTCAGGAGCGGGCGACGCCGAGCCGGCGACGAACCTTGTCCCGGATCGGCTCGGGCAGTTCCGGCACGTCGAGCAGCCGGGGCAGCAGCTCGGGCTCCAACGTGGTCGCCCGGAACACCTCGCCGATGGTCACCCCGTGCGCCGGCCGGTCCACCACCTCGACCGGGTCGCCCGCGCCGGCCTCGCCCTCCCGCAGCACCCGCAGGTACGCCCCGGGCGCGGCCCGGACGGTGAACCGCCGGATCAGATCGGGCACGCCCCAGAAGCCGGCGAACGTGGTGCACGGGGTGCGTGGCTTGGTCACCTCGAGCAGGGCGGAGCCAACCGCCCACCGCTCCCCGACGACAGCCCCGGTGACATCCACCGCGTACGTGGTGAGGTTTTCGCCGAACGCGCCTGGTCGGATGGCCCGACCCAGTTCGATGGCCCACCAGCCGGCGTCCTCCTCGGCGTAGGCGTACACCGCCTGGTCAGGGCCACCGTGGTGGGCGCGCTCCCCGATGAAGTCGCCGGTCACCCCGGCGAACCGGATCGACACCGGGCGGTCGACCGGGCGCTTGTCGATCCCGCTGCGGCCGCTCGCGTCGCCCGCCCACTCCGCCTCGGTCACCACGCCGATGTTCACCGCCGTCAGCCTGCCCGTCATGCAGTGAGCGTACGGGTGCCGCCGCCCTCGCCGGAACCGCGTTAACAGGGGGCCCGTGCTCTACCGCAGGCGTTAACAAGGGGCCCCTCCTTACCCCAGCGGGGCGCCCGACCTCGATGGCCGGACGCCCCGCTGTGGGCGCTTCGGGGGTCAGTAGCGCGAGACGCTGCGCCGGCCACCCACCCCGGCCACAATGGCCACGGCGATGGCGGCCAGCACGATCTGCAGCAGCAGCTCACGCCAGTCGATGCCAGCGGTGTCGGCGAAGCCTCCGGCCCGGGCGAGCACGGTGCCGAGCAACGCGGCGCCCACACCGATCACCATGTGCAGCCAAACTGGCATGCTCTGGCGCCCCGGAACGACCAGGCGACCCAGAGCGCCGATGATCAGACCGACGATCAGTGCGGAGATGATGCCCGTGATGGTCATGGTCGTCTCCTCCCAAGAAGTTACCCACATCCTGTGTGGTTCCTGTCGTGACCGGTAAGTTCCCGGGTCGCGGAAAACCCAAACCGACGGGTACGCGAAACGGCCGGCGCCCCACGCGTGACCCGGGGTACGGGTCCCGTGGCGGGGCGCCGGCCGTGCGTCGGCGGACCGGTGCGGCTACTTTTTGCCGGCGGGCTTGCCGTCACCCGAGTCGGAGGAGAGCGCGGCGATGAAGGCCTCCTGGGGAACCTCCACCCGGCCCACCATCTTCATCCGCTTCTTGCCTTCCTTCTGCTTCTCCAACAGCTTGCGCTTACGGCTGATGTCACCGCCGTAGCACTTGGCGAGCACGTCCTTGCGAATGGCACGGATCGTCTCCCGGGCGATCACCCGGTTGCCGATGGCGGCCTGGATGGGCACCTCGAACTGCTGGCGCGGGATCAGGGTGCGCAGCTTCGCCGCGATCGTGGTGCCGTAGGCGTACGCCTTGTCCTTGTGCACGATGGCGCTGAACGCGTCCACCGGCTCGCCGTGCAGCAGGATGTCCACCTTGACCAGGTCCGACGACTGCTCGCCGGAGGGCTCGTAGTCCAGCGAGGCGTACCCCTTGGTGCGGCTCTTGAGCTGGTCGAAGAAGTCGAAGATGATCTCGGCCAGCGGCAGGGTGTAGCGCAGCTCCACCCGGTCGGCGGAGAGGTAGTCCATGCCGAGCAGGCTGCCCCGGCGGCCCTGGCACAGCTCCATCACCGCGCCGACGTAGTCGTTCGGGGTCAGCACGGTGGCCCGCACGGTCGGCTCGTACACCTCGGCGATCTTGCCGGTCGGGTACTCGCTCGGGTTGGTGACCACGACCTCCTCGCCGTCCTCCTGGATGGCCCGGTAGACCACGTTCGGGGCGGTGGAGATGAGGTCGAGGTTGAACTCCCGCTCCAGCCGCTCCCGGATGATCTCCAGGTGCAGCAGGCCGAGGAAGCCACAGCGGAAGCCGAAGCCGAGCGCGCCCGAGGTCTCCGGCTCGTAGGTCAGCGCGGCGTCGTTGAGCTTGAGCTTGTCCAGCGCCTCACGGAGGTTGGGGTAGTCCGAGCCGTCGATCGGGTAGAGGCCCGAGTAGACCATCGGCTTCGGGTCCTTGTAGCCACCGAGCGCCTCGGTCGCCGGCCGGGTGTTGATGGTGACCGTGTCACCCACCCGGGACTGCCGGACGTCCTTCACGCCGGTGATCAGGTAGCCCACCTCGCCGACGCCGAGCGCGTCGGACTTCACCATCTCCGGCGAGATGACGCCGATCTCCAGCAGCTCGTGCACGGCGCCGGTGGACATCATCTTGATCCGGTCGCGGGCCTCGATCTTGCCGTCGACCACGCGGACGTAGGTGACGACACCTCGGTACACGTCGTACACCGAGTCGAAGATCATCGCGCGGGCCGGGGCCTCGGCCGCTCCGACCGGCGGCACGAACTGCCGGACGATCTCGTCCAGCAGATGCGACACGCCCTCACCGGTCTTGCCGGAGACCTTGATGCAGTCCGCCGGGTCGCCGCCGATCAGATGGGCAAGCTCCTCGGCGTACTTCTCCGGCTGGGCGGCCGGCAGATCGATCTTGTTGAGCACCGGGATGACGTGCAGGTCGTTCTCGAGCGCCAGGTAGAGGTTGGCCAGGGTCTGCGCCTCGATGCCCTGCGCGGCGTCGACCAGCAGGATCGCGCCCTCGCACGCCGCGAGGGACCGGGACACCTCGTAGGTGAAGTCGACGTGACCCGGTGTGTCGATCATGTTGAGCACGGCGGCCTCGCCGGCCCGGTCGCCGTCCCGGATCGTCCACGGCATGCGTACGGCCTGGCTCTTGATGGTGATGCCGCGCTCGCGCTCGATGTCCATCCGGTCGAGGTACTGGGCGCGCATCTGCCGGGGGTCGACCACGCCGGTGAGCTGCAGCATCCGGTCGGCCAGGGTCGACTTCCCGTGGTCGATGTGGGCGATGATGCAGAAGTTCCTGATGCGCGCCGGGTCGGTGGCTCCAGGAGCGTTCGCGCCGGGATCGAGCGTCGGTGGCACAGCGGTCCGTTCTGGTCGGCTGACGTGAGCGGGCCGGCACGACGCCGGCCCCCTCTATGCTCCCACGTCGCTCGGGATGCCGGTCCTCCCCGGTCACTCCTGCGGCGGCTCGGCGAACAGGGCGGCGAGCCGGGGCAACCGCCGCCGCGCCTCCGCCTCGTCGTCGAAGTCCCAGAAGTCGTTGAGGTCGGGCACGGGAACCCGGTCCCGGTCCGCCGACAACTCGGCCGCGGTCGCCCTTCGGTGCGCCTCCCAGGGCACCGCCAGCATGCTCTCGCACTCGAACTCCTCGCCGCTGAGCGCCGCGGCCCGGACCTGCGGCAACTCGGCGAGGGAATCCGGATCGGCGACCGCCCGGGCGAAGACCGCCCGGCCCTGGGTCATCAGCCAGCCCCGGAAGTGTTCGAAGCCGTCGTCCGAGGCGCCCCCGTTGATCAGGTACGCCGCACCCCACAGGTCAACCCGGTAGGACGCGGCGAGCACTCGCCGCTGGTGGTGGGCGTACCCGACGATCTCCGCCGGGTCCCGCTCGGCGAGCAGGGCGACCGCGCGGGCGGCGACCGCGTCGGCCGCCGTGCCGGCCCCGGCCCGGGCCTGGTCGATCAGCTGCCAGAAGTCGTCGGTCCTCATGGCTGGTCAGTCTGGCAGAGGCCGTTTTGGCTCGTCCCGGCCGACCTGGTAACCTGACTTTTCGCGCGACGATGACGCATGCTCGTCGTGCGCGAAAGCAGACCAACCCGAGCTATCAAGACGAGGCTGTCGCGTGGCGAACATCAAGTCCCAGATCAAGCGCAACCGGCAGAACGAGAAGCGCCGGCTGCGTAACAAGTCGGTCAAGTCGTCGCTGAAGACCGCCATCCGGAAGTTCCACGAGGCTGCCGAGGCGGGCGACGCCGAGCTGGCCACCACCCTGATGCGGGACGCCTCCCGCAAGCTGGACAAGGCTGCCAGCAAGGGTGTCATCCACGCCAACCAGGCGGCCAACCGGAAGTCGGCGATCGCCCAGCGCGTCGCCTCGTTCTCGGCCTGACGAGCGTCTCAGACCTGACCGGAAGCCCCGGGGGAGGATCCCGGGGCTTCCGGCTGTCGGCCTTTTCGGGTCGTTCTCTGGGCCAGGCCCGTTTCCGGGCCGTGCCCCCGAGGCAGCAACCTCTCCTAGCGATATGAATCTGAGACATACTTATGACTCAGAGTCATATCGCTTCTGGCGTGTGCGTCTTCCGCCAACCGTCGACGGCATGCGGGCCCGCCCGACCACCGGCTCCATCTGCCGCCGGAACCGGTCCCGCTCCTGCTCCGGCACCTGCGCTGCGGTACGGATCACCACCTCGGCGACCAGGTCGTTGAGCTTCACCATCGCCGCCACCACGGCCGGCAGCACCGGCACCGCCCACCAGCTGACCAACTCGGCGAGGGCGAGCAGCACGGCGAGCGCCACCGCCCCCTCGAAGAAGAGGAAGCAGAGCACCCCGCCCGGGTTGACGAAGCGCAGCCCGAGCACCCGGGCGTAGAGCGGGCGGTATCGCTCCCCGCCGGTCGGGACGGTCACCCAGGGCCGGGGGGTTCGGGTCACCGCGCCCCGCCCTGCCGGGCTGCGGCGACGGCGAACACCGCCCGCTCCAGCGCGTACGCCCGGTCGTCGGCGCCTCCCTTGACGGCGGCGTTGCACTCGGCGGCCACCCGCATCGCCTCGACCAGAGCCTCCGGGCTCCAGCCCCGGCACTGCCGCTGGGCCCGCTCGATCTTCCACGCCGGCATACCCAGGCTGCTGGCCAGCTGATACGGGCTACCCCGCCCGGCGGAGGCAACCCGGGCCACCGTACGCACGCCGTCGGCGAGCGCGTCGGCGATCGGCACCGGGTCGACGCCGACGTGCAGCGCCCAGCGCAGCGCCTCCAGTGCGGCGGGGACGTCGCCAACCATCGTGGCGTCGGCGACGGCGAAACCGGTCACCTCGACTCGGCCACGGTAGTAGCGAGCCACAGTGTCCGCCCCGATCCGTCCGTCGGTGTCGGCGACGAGCTGCGAGCTGGCGGCAGCCAGCTCCCGCAGATCGGTGCCGACCGCGGCGATCAGGGCCTCGGCGGCGTCCTCGGTGCACTTGCCCCCGCTACGGCGGATCTCGTCCCGCACGAAGGCGACCCGATCCCGGTGCCCCTTGAGCTTCGCCGCCGGCACCACCGTCGCGCCCGCCGCGCGCAGCCCGTCGGCGAACGCCTTGCCCTTCGCACCGCCGAGGTGCAGCACCACCAACTGCACGTCGGGGTCCGGGTTCTTCGCGTACGCCAGCAGCGCGGCGACCAGGTCCTTGCGAGCGTCCTGGCCGGACCGGAGCACGAGCACCCGATGCCCGCCGAACAGCGAGGGGCTGAGCATCTCGGCGATCTCCCCCACCGTCAGCGAAGCCGCCTGGTAGTCGCGGACGTCCACCTCCGGATCGACGCTGCGGGCCCGGGCTACGGCTTCGGTGACCGCGCGCGTGGCGAGCAGTTCCTCGTCGCCGAGAACGAGCAGAATAGGGGGCAGGCTGGCCGGGGTCACGTCGCCCATACTCGCACGGCCTTCGGCCGGATCGTGCCTGCTCATCGGTGACTGTGACGCCACAGCCCGCACTCAGCGCAAATCCAGACATTTGAGTCGATCCACCGAATATCCCAGCAAGATGCCTCGAATCCCGTATCTGCTTCACGTCCTACCGCTCCGGACCAACACCTCGCGCGACCACCGCGAGCCCGCGCCCGTCCCGTACCACCGCCAGGTCCCCGCCCGTGTCGGTCCGCAGCACCCGGGCACCGGCACCGGACAGGCGGGCCAGCATCCCCGGGTTGGGATGCCCGTAGCCGTTGTCGACCCCCACCGAGACCAGCGCCACGGCGGGATGAACCGCCGCCACGAACTCCGGATCCTGATAGGCCGAACCGTGGTGAGCGACCTTCAGCACATCGGCTCGAAACGCGTCGGGTGGAGCATGCTCCAGCATTGCCCGCTGCTCCTCGGTCTCGGCATCGCCGGACAGCAGGATCCGCACCCCGGCCACGCTGGCGGCCAGCACCAGGGAGTTGTTGTTGGGGTCGGACCGGGTGCCCCGCAACGGGTAGGGCGGGCCGACGACGACCAACTCCACGTCCCCGGCCCGCCAGCGCCAGCCCACCGGCGGGGTGACCACTCCGGCCGAGCCGGCCCGTGCGGCGAGGCCCACCTGGAATGACCCGTAGGTCGGTTCCGGCCACTGCGGGGTCAGCACCTCCGCCACCCGGCGGCCCCGGAACACCCCGGCGATCCCGGCCACGTGGTCGGCGTGGAAGTGGCTGACGACCAGCAGCGGTATCTCACGTACGCCGAGCCGGCGCAGACATCCGTCCACCACGGCCGGGTCAGGTCCGGCGTCGACGACCACCGCCTGACCGGCACCGACCGGCAGCACCAGCGCGTCCCCCTGCCCGACCGCGCAGGCGACCACCACCCAGGCCGGCGGCGGCCAGCCGCTCGCCAACAACCGGACGGGCAGCGTGCCGAGGAGCGCCGCGGCGGCGGATACCGCGACGAGCCGCCGGAGCACCTGCCGCCGGGCGGCGAGCAGCAGCGCCACAGTGACCCCGGCCAGCAGCAGGGCACCGGTCACCCCGCTCGGCCAGGGCAGGGTCCCGGCCGGCAGCGCTGCCCCGTACCGGGCCACGATCACCAACCACCAGGCCGGCCAGCTCGCCAACCAGGCGGCGAACTCCGCGCCGGCCGGCCAGACCGGCGAGACGACGGCGGCGGTCACACCGAGCACGGTGGCGGGCGCGATGGCCGGCACCACCAGCAGATTCGCCGGCACCGCGACCAGGCTCACCGTCCCCGAGATGCCGGCGATCACGGGCCCACAGGCGACCTGTGCGGCCGCCGGCACCGCCAGTGCCTCGGCCAACCCGGGCGGGACGCCCCGGCGGCGCAGGGCGTCCCGCCAGCCCGGGGCGAGCAGCAACAGCCCGGCGGTGGCCAGCACGGAGAGGGCGAAGCCGACATCCCGGGCGAGCTGCGGGTCGACCAGCACCAGCACGGTTACCGCGGCGCAGAGCGCGGGCAGCGCGGCCCGGGGCCGGCCGGCGGCGAGCGCGGCCAGCCCGATCGCACCCATGGTGGCGGCCCGGAGCACGCTCGCCTCCGGCCGGACCAGGACGACGAACCCGATCAGGGCCAGCCCGCAGAGCACGACGGCCACGCCGGGACCTGTTCGGGCCCACCGGGCCAGCAACAGCACCGCGCCGACGATGATCGCGACGTTCGAACCGGAAACGGCATTCAGGTGCGTCATTCCGGTGACCCGGAAGTCCTCCTCGACGGCGGGCGCCAACCGGCTGGTGTCCCCGACAACCAGCCCGGGCAGCAGACCGCCCTGTTCGTCGGGGAGCGGTTCGCAGGCCCGCTGGAGGCCGGCCCGGAGCGCGCCGGCAGCCCGCTGGAGCCACGGCGGTGGCCCCTGTGGCACGGGCGGACCGGTCGCGGTGAGCACCGCCGCAGTCAGGTCCCCACCGCGAGGAGCGGCCAGCCGCCCCTCGGCGGTCAGCCGCTGGCCGGGAAGCAACCCGCGCCATGCCGGATCGGTGGCCAGCACCAGCACTCGGGCCGGCGCGGCCACCGGCCGGCCGTTCCTGGGGGTGAATCGGACGAGGTCGGCCCGCACGAGCAGGGTGGCCGGCCGGCCGGCGGCGCCCCGGATCGGTCGTGGGTCGTTCCGGACGACCAGCTCGGCGCTGACCACGGCCCGCGCGTCCACCAGCTCCCGGATCGGGGCCGCGTCCCGGACGGCGAGCCGAGCGGCGGTCGCGGCCGCCCCGCAGACCAAACCGAGCAGCACGGCGACGGCGATCCAGCCGTATCGGCGGGCCGGGGCGGCGGGGCGGCCGAGAACGCCGAGGAGATGCGCACCGGCGAGCAGGGCGAAGCCGGCCGCGACGGCGGCCAACACGCCGGCTGCCGCCGCGGTGAGGTGCAGTGCGGCCAGGGCTGCGAGCCAGGCGGCCACGGCCAGCCCGGCCAACCGTAGGTCGAGGTCCGCCGGACCGCTGGCCGGGCCGGACGCGTCAGTGGCGGTCTGCCCGGTCACACCGTCACCAGGTCCTTGAGCTGTTCGTAGCGGGTGTCGCCGATACCCGAGACCTGGCGCAGGTCGGACACCGACCGGAAGAGCCCGTGCTGTTCGCGATGGGTGATGATCCGCTGGGCGAGCACCGGACCGACCCCGGGCAGGGTCTTGAGCTGGTCCGCAGTGGCGGTGTTGAGGTTGACCAGCCCGCCCGGTGCCGCGCCGTCGACCGCCGGCCCCACCGCCGCGCCCGGCTGCCCGGCGGCGGCGGGGGGCGCGGTGACGCCGACCAGGATCAGTTCCCCGTCGGCCAGCTTGCGGGCCGGGTTGAGCAGGGCGACGTCCACCCCGGGCAGTGCGCCGCCGGCCGCCTCGACGGCGTCGCCGACCCGGGCGCCGGCTGGCAGCCGGACCAGCCCGGGACGGCGTACCTTGCCGGCGACCGCGACCACCACCTCGCCGCTCGCCCCGGGCGGTGCGGCCGGGGACGGCTGCGCCTCGTCCGGTGCGGCGACCGTCGACACCGGCCGCACCGGCTCGGCCTGAGGCCGGGACCGCCAGGCCCAGAACCCGGCGACCAGCACCACGACGGCGGCGACGACCGCGAGGGCTCGGACCCCTCGCCGTCCGGGGTCGAAGGCACCCGGACCGGGCAACCGGGAGAGCCGGCCCGGGCGCGACACCTCCTGCTCGGGCTCGTCGCCGAGGGCTGCCTCGGCGAGCCCGGCCGCAAGCGGCATCGGCACGTCTGCTTCCACCAGCGGCGAGCGCGGCGCCGGCCCGCCTCCGGGCGACACGGTCGCGTCGGACTTCCCCGGCGCGGAACGCGGTCCCGCGTCGCGCTGGGGCGCTGCCGGGGCCAGATCAAAGGTCGGCCAGGCCGGCTCGTGGCGCGAGCTCGGCTCGCTGAGCAGGGACAGCCGCCGCCGCACCACGCTCTCCTCGTCGTTCGACACGACGCGAGGCTAGGCCCGGACAGGGGTCATTTCAGGTCCGGATGAGGCCTCTGTGGACAGAGAGCTGCCCTGTGGACAAGCGCCTGATCATGCACACGGTGTGCTAGGCGAGGCGATGACCCCGAGCGGTCACGCGGACGCGGGGGGCGGCCCGGTGTAGCCGCTGTTCCAGCGGAACCGATTGCCCGGCTGGGCGTACTCCTCCATGACGTGCGCGATCCAGCCCGCCGTCCGGGCGATCGCGAAGATCACCTCACCGGCGCCCGGGCCCATGCCGGTCGCTTGCGCCAACACCGCGACGGCGAAGTCGACATTGGGCAGGACAGCCCGTCGCGCCGCCGTGGCGATCAGTTCGTCGACGACTCGCCGCAGCTCAGCCTCGAGCGGCAGCTTCGCAACGAGATCGAGGAGGGCCGCTCCTCGCGGATCGCCGTCCCGATACAACGGATGCCCGAACCCAGGCAGACCGCCGGTGCGGAACCATTCGGCGATCGCGGCCGGCACCCCTTCCCGCAGCGCTGCCTCGATCATCCGGTAGACGCTGGTGCCCACGGCTCCGTGCATCGGCCCGTCCAGCGCGCCGAGGCCCGCCAGCACCGCCGCATAGGGGTTCGCGCGGGTCGAGGCCGCTACCCGTACCGCGATAGTCGAAGCGGCCAGGTCGTGATCGGCGAGGAGGACGAGCGCGGCGTTGAGCGCCCGGAGGCCCGCCATCGTCGCCGGCTGGTCCGTCAACCGTGGCCACAGGCGTGCCGCGAGGCCGACGTCCGGAGCCGCCCCGCCGGCGGACGGCAGGGCGTCGACCATGGTGGACAGCAGCGCGGGCGCGAGCGCCGTCACGGTGGCGGGCGCCAGGTCGAAGCGCAGCGGATCCATCGCGGCCGCGACGGCGACGATCACCGGCAGCCGGTCGAAGAGTCGGGCCTGCGCCGGCAGGTGGTGGCTCGCCCGCCTCGCCCGCTCGATGCCCTCCACGGGCGCCGCAAAGGGCGTCGCGTGCCGCTCGCCCGTCCAGAGCCATCGCGCGACCTCCTCGAACGGCGTCACCGGCGCAAGCTTCGCCGCATCCAATCCTCGGTAGTGGAGCCGCCCGTACGCGATAAGCGTCGTGGCGGTCCGCATCGCCGGCGCGGCATCGCGTTCCGGCCGGGTCGCCTGGGTGCGGGCGGCCAGCCGCTCGACGTCGGCCAGCCGAAAGCGGCTGATCCGTTCGCCGGGAACCTTGACTCTGTCAAGCAACCCTCGGCTGACGTACGCGTAGACCGTCTCCGGCTTGATGCGCAGGCGATGCGCCACCTCGCTGGTCGTCAGCAGTGGGTCATCGGACATGTGGCCATGCTCTCACATTGACTGGATCAATGTTGACCGGCTCGCTCCGTCGGCGGGACGCTGCCGGCATGCCTGACACCATCACCGTTCCCCGCGGGCTCGCCGGCGTCGTCGTCACCGACACCACGATCGGCCACGTCCGCGGCCGCGAGGGCTTCTACCACTACCGGCAGTACTCCGCCATCGATCTGGCCGAGCGCCGCACGTTGGAGGACGTCTGGGCGCTGCTGATCGACGGCGCCCTGCCAGACGAGACCAAGGCGCTCCAGCAGGAGATCGCCCCGCTGCGCCACATCCCGCCCGCCGTCGCCGCCGCGCTGCCCGGCATTGCCGCGGCCTCCCGGTCGCAGGACCCGATGAGCGGGCTGCGCGCCGCGCTGGCCGTCGCCGGCCTCGCCGCCGGAGCCCGCCCGCTGTACGACACGCCCCCGGCCGAGCGGCGAACGCAGGCCATGGCACTCTGCGCCCTCACGCCCAGTCTGCTCGCGGCGTTGTACCGCCTGCGCGCCGGCCTGGACCTGATCGAACCGCGCGACGACCTGTCACACGCGGCGAACTACCTCTACATGATTACTGGCGAGGAGCCGTCCGAACCCCACGCCCGGGCGATCGAGCGCTACCTCATCGCAACCGTGGATCACGGCTTCAACGCGTCAACCTTCACCGCCCGCGTCATCGCCTCCACGGGTGCCGACATTTACGCCTGCATCGGTGGGGCCCTCGGCGCGCTCTCCGGCCCTCTGCACGGCGGAGCTCCCAGCCGGGCCCTCGACACCCTCGACGCCATCGGCTCGATCGACCGGGCCGATGCGTGGCTGCGCTCGCGCATCCTGAACGGCGAGCGGATCATGGGGTTCGGGCACCCGATCTACCGCACGGAAGACCCGCGGTCACGCATGCTCAAGGGGATCGCCCGGGACCTCGGCGGCGATTTGGTGGACTTCGCCGTGGCCGTCGAGGAGCGGGTGCTGTCGTTGCTGGCGGAGTTGAAGCCCGGCCGGGAACTGCACACCAACGTGGAGTACTACACCGGCGTGGTGATGCACCTCTGCGGGCTGCCTCGGGAGATGTTCACACCCACCTTCGCCACCAGCCGGGTCATCGGGTGGTGTGCGAACGCGCTGGAACAGGCCACCGACCCGAAGATCATCCGGCCGGACTCGCGATACGTCGGCCCCCACCCGCCCCAGCCGCTGCCGTGAGCGGCCGGTCCGCTGTTCTCACCCCGCCTCGGGGTCGAGGCGACGGTGGATCACCACGCAGGCCAGCCCGGGGCCGGCGTGCGCCCCCACCACCGCCCCGGCCTCGGTGACGTACGTGTCGTGCCGCCGCTCGCCGAGACGCTCGGTCAGCGCCGCCACCAACTGCTCGGCGCGCTCGGGTGCGGCGAGATGGTGCACGGCCAGATCCACCTCGACGTCACCGGCCGCCTCGACCGCCAGGTCGACCAGGCGGGCCAGGCCCCGGCCGGCGGTACGCACCTTGTCCCGCACCACGATCACGCCGTCGGGCATGAACAGGATCGGCTTCACCGACAGGGCGGTGCCGAGCAGCGCCTCGGCCGTGTTGATCCGGCCGCCCCGGCGCAGGAACTCCAGGGTGTCCACGTAGAAGAAGATGGTGGTCCGCTCGATGGCGTCGACTGCCGCCTGGCGTACCCCGGGAAGGTCCGCGCCCTCGGCGGCGGCCGCGGCGGCGGCGAGCACCGGGAAGCCCAGGCCCATCCCGGTGGAGCGGCTGTCGACCACGGTGACCCGGTCACCGACCTCGGCGGCGGCCAGCCGGGCCGCCTCCACCGTGCCGGAGAGCTCGGCCGACAGGTGCACCGAGACCACCGCGTCGGCGCCCCCGGCGAGCAGTTCGCGATAGACCTGCGCGAACTGCTCCGGGGCGGGCCGGGAGGTGCTCGCCGCGACCCGCCGGCCGCGCAGCGCCCGGGTTACGTCGTCGGGGAAGACCTCGACCCCTTCCAGCCCCTCCACGCCGTCGAGCACCACGGTGAGCGGGACGACGGTGAGCCGGTGCGCACGCACCCGCTCGGGCGGAAGATAGGCGGTGGAGTCGGTGACGACCGCGACGGGCATGCCCGGCACGCTAGCCGATGTCGGGGCGGCCCGCCCGAACCGGAGGATTCAGACCGCGTCGGTGAGCGCCGGTGGCGTGATCAGCCCCACGTTGTGGGCCCGTAGGTGCCAACCGCGCACGTCGTCGTGGCGCAGCTCGGTCCAGTGGCAGTTGGCCAGCGAACCGACGCTGCGCAGCACCGCAGGGCCCCAGCCGAGCAGGTGCCCCACGCCCTGCCGAGCGCCACCGCCGTGCGTGGTCACCACCACCGTGCCGCCGCCGGCGAGGTCGGCCGCGTCCTGGAAGGCGACGCCGACCCGCTTGCCCAGGTCGTCGAGGGTCTCGATGCCAGCGCCCGGGTCGGGGGCGCCGGCCCGCCAGCGGGCGTACTCGTCGGGGAAACGCTCGGCGATCGCGGTGAGGGCGAGGCCCTGCCACTGGCCGAAGTGGCGCTCCCGCAACCGGGCGTCGGTGCGTACCGGCAGCCCGGTCAGCGCGGCGAGGGCGGCGGCGGTGTCGGCGGCCCGGCGCAGGTCGCTGGCGACGATGGCGTCCGGGCGCAGCGCGGCCAGCACGGGCGCGGCGACACGGGCCTGCTCATGACCGAGGTCGTTCAGCGGTACGTCGCTCTGGCCCTGGACCCGGCCGGTAGCGTTCCAGTCGGTGTTGCCGTGCCGCCAGATGATCAGACGGGTCATTCCGCGCTGGCGGGGCCGGCGGTCGAATCGGCGAGGTCGCGGTCCTCGAACTGGATCTGGGGGCAGTCCTTCCAGAGCCGGTCCAGGGCGTAGAACTCGCGCTCCTCGGTGTGCTGCACGTGCACCACGATGTCGACGTAGTCGAGCAGCACCCACCGGCCGCCCCGCTCGCCCTCGCGCCGGACCGGCTTGGCCTTTTCCGGCAGCTCCAGCAGGCGCTCCTCAATGGCATCGACGATGGCCAGCACCTGGCGCTCGCTCGGAGCGGCGGCCAGCAGGAACGCGTCGGTGATGGCGAGCTGGTCACCCACGTCGATGATGACGATGTCCTGCGCCTTCTTGTCGGCCGCGGCCTGGGCGGCGGCCATCGCCAGCTCGTGCGCGCGTTCAGAAACTGTCACCGTTCTCCTTCGATCAACCGTACGACTCTGCAAGCCTCTCACACCCGGCGGCGCAACGACCTGTCAGTTCTGGTCGGTTACACGGACAAAAGCCCACGTTCCGGGCGTTATCCCCGCTGGTAGAGGCGCCGTTTGGCGATGTACTGCACCACACCGTCCGGCACCAGGTACCAGACCGGCTCGCCCCGGGAGACCCGCGCCCGGCAGTCGGTCGACGAGATCGCCATCGCTGGTACCTGCACCAGGCTGACCGTGTCCGCGGGAAGGTGCCGGTCGGACAGCTCGAAGCCGGGGCGGGTCACCCCGATGAAGTGGGCCAGCTCGAACATCCGGTCCACCTCCTTCCAGGACAGGATGCGTTCCAGGGCGTCCGCGCCGGTGATGAAGAACAGCTGCACCTTCGGGCCGTACTCGGCCCGAAGGTCGCGCAACGTGTCAACGGTATAGGTCGGGCCGCCCCGGTCGATGTCGACCCGGCTCACCTGGAAGCGTGGATTGGAGGCGGTGGCGATCACGGTCATGAGGTAGCGGTCCTCGGCCGAGCTGACCGGCTCGTCCACCTTCTGCCAGGGTTGGCCGGTGGGCACGAAAACGACCTCGTCCAGGCCGAACCGGTCCGCCACCTCGCTGGCCGCGACCAGGTGCCCATGATGGATCGGGTCGAAGGTGCCGCCCATGATCCCGATTCGCCGGATGTCTTCCTCCACCAAACGATCGTAGGCCGAAACCGGAACGCGGCCCGACGGGGCCTCCAGCGGCGCAACGGCCGCCGTCAGGCACCCACGGCGGCCACCGCCGTCCGGGCCACCAGCGCGCGACGCAGGTCGTCGTCGAGGTCGACGACCCGCCGGCGCAGGCCGGGTGTGAGATCGTCGCGGACCAGCAGCGCGGCGGCCAGGTCCCGCGTGCGCTGCGTCACGGCGTAGCGAGGGAAGGCCAGGGCCGCGACCCCGTCGGCCGTCCAGGGCGTACGCAGCCGCGCCGCCGCCGGCATGTCGGCGAAGTAGCGCTCGACGTAGCCGGCGGTCAGGTCTGCCTGCTCCGGCTGCCAGAAGCCCTCGGCGGTCGCCTCCACCAGACGGTTGGAGAGCGCGGTGTTGTGGATGACGATCTCCCACGCGGCCCGCTTGCCGTCGGCGTCGGGCAGCGCCGCCCGGCAGCGCGCGGCCCGCTCGGCGCCGGTGGCGCTGCGGTCGGCGGCCGCCTCGGCGGCGATCTCCGGCTCGCCGGCCGCACCCAGCACCACCAGCCGGTACAGCAGCGCCCAGCGCAGGTCGGCGTCGACCGCGAGCCCGGCCGGGACGTCCCGGCCGGCCAACCAGCCGGCAAGCAGCCCGGTGTCGGCGGTCGCGCCGATCAGGCCCCGGGCCGCGGCGAGTTGCATCGAGCCGCCGGCCGGGGCGCCGGCCAGCAGCGTGGCGCAGGCCCCGGCGATCCGGAGCAGGGCCGCGTCCCGGGCCAGCGGCTCCAGGTAGCGGTCGACCAGATTGCGGCTGAGGGTGAGTACGTCCTCGGCGATGATCACCTCGGTCTCCACGGGCAGCGCCGCCCCGATGAGCTCGACCAGCGCGGCCACCGGGCGCTCGCCGTCGGTGGCGGCATGCAGGGCCTCGCCCCAGAGCAGCGCCCGGGCCAGCGGATCGTCCAGCCCGGGCAGCAGCATCGGCACCGCCTCCGCCGAGGCCGGGTCGAGCCGGATCTTGGCGAAGGTGAGGTCACCGGCGTTGGGCAGCAGCAAGCCGGTCGCGGGCTGCCCGATCAGCTCGGTCAACTCGGTGCGGCCCTGATCGACGTCCGGGTTCAGGTCGACCTCAAGACGGCGCACCGGCGCATCGGCGGCGTACCAGGCCACCCCGATGCGGTGCGGCCGCAGCACCGGGTACGCCTCCGGCGCGGTCTGCACCACGGCCACCTCGCTCCACCGGCCGTCGGCGTCCACCGCCGTCACCATCCGCAGCGTGTTGACCTGGCTGCGGCGCAGCCAGCGCTCGGCCCAGTCGGCCAGGTCGCGTCCGCTCGCGGCGGCGAGGCTGTCGAGCAGGTCGGTGAGGGTGGCGTTGCCGAACCGGTGCCTGGCGAAGTGGGCGTTCAGGCCGGCGAGGAAGGCGTCGTCGCCCACCCAGGCGACGAGCTGGCGCAGCACGCTGGCGCCCTTGGCGTACGAGATGCCGTCGAAGTTGAGCAGGGCCTGGGCGGCGTCGGCCACCTCCTCGGGGGCCACCGGATGGGTGGAGGGGCGCTGGTCGGCCGTGTAACCCCAGGCCTTGCGGCGCATCGCGAAGGTGGTCCACGCCTGGTCGAAGCGGGTGGCCTCGGCGGTGACCCGGGTGCCCAGGTATTCCGCGAAGGACTCGTTCAGCCACAGGTCGTCCCACCAGCGCATGGTCACCAGGTCGCCGAACCACATGTGCGCCATCTCGTGGGCGATGGTGGTGGCCCGCAGCTCCCGCTGGGTGTCGGTGACGGCGGAGCGGAAGACGTAGTCGTCGCGCAGGGTGACCAGACCCGGGTTCTCCATCGCGCCGGCGTTGAACTCGGGCACGAACGCCTGATCGTACTTGCCGAACGGGTAGCGCTCGGCAAAAAGCTGGTGGAACCGGTCGAGGCACTGCTTGGTGACGGTGAAGATCTCCTCGGCGTCGGCGTCCAGGTGCTCGGCCAGGGAGCGCCGGCAGTAGACGCCGAGCGGGATGCCGTCATGCTCGTCGTGCCGTACGTGCCAGGGGCCGGCGATCAGCGTGAAGAAGTAGGTGGCCAGCGGCGCGGTGGGGGCGAACTCCCAGCGCCCGGGCGCCGGCCGGTCGGCGACCTGCCCGTTGGCCGCGACGGTCCACTCCGGCGGCGCGGTGACCGAGAGGGTCACCGGGGCCTTGAGGTCGGGCTGATCGAACGCGGCGAAGATCCGCTGCACCTCGTCGAGGAAGGACATCGCGTAGAGGTAGGTCTCGCCGTCGGCCGGGTCGACGAAGCGGTGCAGGCCCTCGCCGGTGTTGGAATAGGCCATCTCGGCGCTGACGGTCAGCGTGTTCGTCGCGACCAGCCCGGTCAGGGGCAGTCGGTTGTCGTCGAGGGCCGGCGGGTCGAGATCCCGGTCGTTGAGGCGCACCCCGAGCAGTCGCACGGGTTTGACCTCGGCGAAGGTCTCGGCCCCGGGGGTCGCCCGGAACCGGATCGTGACGGTGGAGCGGAACCGCTCGCCGTCACCGGTCAGGTCGAGGTCCACTTGATAGGACTCGACAGTAATCAACGCGCCACGCGCGGTCGCCTCTACACGGGTCAGGCTCGACATCCGATTATCCTGCCCGATGGGGATCCGGACGGATGCCCCGGTGACGCACGGCTATGGAGGAAACAAGGATGGGTCAGCACCCCAAGGGCGACTTCGACCTCACTCGGGCGGTCTGGCAGCGGGCTGAGGACGACACGTCGGAGAGCGCGGTCGAGGTGGCATTCGTCGACGACCTGATCGGGATGCGCAACTCGGCCGAGCCGGACGGGCCGGTGCTGGTCTTCACCCAGGCCGAGTGGGACGCGTTCGTCGCGGGCGCCCAGGACGGCGAGTTCGATCTGGACTGAACCCCGGTGCTCAGTCACCGTCGCCCCAGCCGAGGCCGCCCAGGCCGGGCGCGTGGTGGAAGCCGGGGTGGCCGGCCACGTCGGTGCAGCGCTCGCCGTCGGGCCCGACCGCCCCGCAGAACAACCGCTCCGCGCGGTGCCAGGCGTCGGCCGGGGAGAGGGCCGCCGCGCCGAGGGTCAGCTCCGGGCGGAGCAGACTCAGCGCCTCGGCGTACGTCACGGCCAGTTCGCGGGCGGCGGGCGAATCGGCCGCCACGAAGCCGAGGTGCACGGTGAAGAATCGGCGCGGCCGGTTTCCGGCCCGCCGGGGTGGGACGATCAGCGGCTCCTCGCGGGTGCCGGGGCGCAGGCCGAGCCCGGTCACCGCCCGCCGCCACTGCTCCGCCCTGTCGTTGCGCATGCGCCCTCCTCGTCACCGCCGCCGGTGCCGCGACCGGCCCACCGCCGGTCCGCCAGTCCAGCGAACCAGGCTTTCCACGCCCTGGGAGGGGCCAGCTCCGTTCTTCGCTGGCCCCTCCCAGAGCGTTCCGGAGGTCACCACCGAGCTGCGCGCGGAGTCGGTGCGCCGCTCAGGCCGGTTGCGGGTGCAGGACGGTACGCAGGCAGCCTTCCTCCTTCTTCTGGAAGATCTCGTAGCCACGGACGCCGTCGGCCAGCGACATCGGGTGGGTCGCCAGGTAGCCGGGGTCGATCTCGCCGATGGCGATCCGGTCCAGCAGCATCGGAATGTAGCGCTGGGCGTGCATCTGCCCCATTCGCAGCACCAGCGCCTTGTTCATGGCCGCGCCGAGCGGGAACTTGTCGATCAGGCCGCTGTACACGCCGATGATGCTCACCGTGCCACCCTTGCGGCACGCCATGATCGCCTGCCGCACCGAGGTCGGCCGGTCGGTGGTGAGCCGGACCGTCTGCTTCGCCTTGTCGTACGCGTAGGCCGGCCCGACGTCGTGCGACTCCATGCCGACCGCCTCGATGCAGGCGTCCGGCCCGCGGCCGGCGGTCAGCTCCCGCAGCGCCTCCAACACGTCGGTCTCAACGTAGTTGATCGTCTCGACGCCGAGCCGGTGGGCGGCGGCGGCGAGCCGCTCCGGCAGTCGGTCGATGACGATGACCCGCTCGGCACCGAGAATCTGGGCGGCCCGGGCGGCCATCTGCCCCACCCCGCCAGCACCCCAGACGGCGATCACCTCGCCGCCCTTGAGCGCGCAGAAGTCGGCCGCCATCCAGCCGGTGGGCAGGGCGTCGGCAGCGAAGACCACCGAGTCGTCGGGCACCCCGTCGGGAACGGTGAACGCCCCGACGTCGCCGAACGGCACCCGGATGTACTCGGCGTGGCTGCCGGAATAGCCGCCGGCCGCGTGCGAGTAGCCGAAGACACCGGCCGGCGAGTGCCCCCACAGCTTCTCGGTGAAGACCGGCTGCGGGTTGGAGTTGTCGCAGAGCGAGTACTGCTCGGTGCGGCAGTACCAGCAGCTGCCGCAGGCCACCACCGAGCCGACGACCACCCGGTCGCCGACCTTGATCCGGCGTACGTCGGGGCCGGTCTCCACCACCTCGCCCATGAACTCGTGACCGAGGATGTCCCCCTCGCGCATCGCCGGCAGGTACCCGTTGATCAGGTGCAGGTCCGATCCGCAGACGCTGCTCGCCCGGACCTTGACGATGATGTCACCGGCGGAGCGGATCGTCGGCTCGGGCACGTCCCGTACGGCCAGCTTGCCGATGCCCTCCCAGCACAATGCCTTCATGGCCGGCCGCCCACCGTCAGCCGCTCGCGGATCTTGTCCGTCGCCTGTTCCTGCTTCGGGCTGCGCCCCGACGGGTCGTGGCGGGTCTCCAGCACCTGGCCGGTCTCGATCAGCGACTTGATCCGGCGCAGCGTGCTGCGCAGCACCAGGTCCGGATCGTGCCCGCTGGTCAGCCCGAGCGCCCGGCGTACCAGCCCGGACCGCCAGCGCAACTCGGCGCGGATCTCGGTGCCCCGATCCTGCGGGGCGGGGACCAGCTCGACCCGGCCGCGCTGGGCCACCGGCCCGTCGGTGACCCGCCAGCTCAGCCGGCCCGGACCGTCGACGGTGAGTTCGGCGCGCCACTCGGTGCCGCCGCCGGCCGGGTCGCTGGCCACACAGCGCCACCGGTTGTCGTCGAGCCGCTCCAGGGTCGCCCACTCGGCGAGCGCCCGGTCCAGCCGTTCCCGGTCGGTCCAGAAGCCGATCACCGCGTCTACCGGCCGGGCCACCGTGATCCCGCGGTGGACGACGTACCAACCGTCCTCCCGCTCGGGTTCGTGGCGGCGCCGCCGCCGCGCCACCACGCGGCCGATCCCGAGCGCGGTCACCGTCGCGGCGCCGGCCAGCGCCCACCTCGTTCCGTTGCTGGTCATCACGTCTCCTCCACCCGGGCGTCCGGGTTCGGACCGCCCTCATCCGCAGCGCTACCGGCACACCTCAGCCAAAACGACAAACCGGCGGGCTCGCGCCCGATTCGTCATTTCACTGCGAGCGCACCCCGGCCCGATCACACAATGGTGGGTCTGCCCCGCCCCGGCGGCGGCTGATTTCGGAGGTGACAGCGATGGCACGTGACGTACGCGGACCCGCGACGGTGACGCACGGCCCGACGCGCGCGCCGGCCCGGCCTGCGGTCCAGAAGGTCGCCCTCGCGGTGGCTGCCGTCTTCGTGCTGATCGGCGTGCTCGGCTTTCTCCCCGGCGTCACCACGCACTCCGGCGAGCTGGCGTTCGCCGGACACCACTCGAGGGCGAAGCTGTTCGGCCTGTTCCAGGTGTCGATCCTGCACAACCTGTTGCACCTGGTCTTCGGCCTGATCGGGCTGGGGCTGGCCCGTCAGGTGGCCGGCGCTCGGCTGTTCCTCGCCGGCGGCGGCGCGATCTACCTCGTCATCTGGATGTACGGCTTCTTCGTCGATCGGGAGGGCGTGGGGAACTTCGTGCCGTTCAACGACGCCGACAATTGGCTGCACCTCTTCCTCGGCTTCGGCATGCTCGCCCTGGGGCTCCTGACCTCCAACAAGGTTGGCACCGGCGGGCGGCTGGACAGCCCGCTCGAGTGACCCCGCCCCAGGCCTCGGCCGAGGCGGCACCGGACGACCACGACCGGCGCGACCGCCGTCAGGCCGCGACGAGCAGACGCTTGCCGAAGCAGACGCTGTGCGGGTTACCCACGTACTCCCCGTACACCGGGATGGGCTGGTAGCCGCAGGACCGGTAGAGGCCGATGGCGGCCGGCAGGTACCTACCGGTCTCCAGGCACACCATGGTGTGCCCCTGCCGGTGGGCCAGCTCCTCCAAGGCCGCCAGCAGGTGCCGGGCGATGCCCCGCCCCCGGTACGCCGGCCGGACGTACATCCGCTTCAGCTCGCCCGTGTCGGCGTCCAGCGACTGGAGGCCACCGCAGGCGACGGCCTGGCCGCTCACCACGGCGACCAGGTAGCGGATGTCGTCATGGGTGACGGTCGCCTGGCCGGGCAGGCCCCCGTCGGCGTCGCGCAGCTCGCGCTGCTGGGCCTCGACCAGGGTGGCGACCTCGGGATCGGTTACGGGCCGGGATTCGATCAGCATCCCGCCACGCTAGAACGGCCGGATTTCGCGCAGGTTTCCGTCAAACGACCCGATCCCGGACGGAAAGGGACTACTCCCAGTCGTCGGGGTCGGCGTCCTCCTGCGGGGCCGCCGCCACCTCGTCGTCGGGCCGCAGCCGGCGCGCCTTGCGGGCGGCCAGCCGCTCGGCGGCCGTGACGCGGGTCGACTTGTCCTCCAACCGGACGTCGGTGCCCCGGTTGCCCGGGACGAAGTCGACACCGGCGTAGAGGGTCGGCTGCCAGTCGAACTCCCGGTCGGCGATGCGGACCAGGTCGCCGGCCTGGGCGCCGGCCTTGGCCAGCTTCTCCTCAACCCCCAGCCGGGCGAGCCGGTCGGCCAGGTAGCCCACCGCCTCGTCGTTGTCGAAGTTGGTCTGCCGGACCCAGCGCTCCGGGCGGGAACCCCGGACGGTGTACGAGCCGTCCTCCTCGGCCTCGATGGTGAAGCCGACGTCGTCGACCGCCTTCGGGCGGATCACGATTCGGGTCGGCTCGGCCGGCGGCGCCGCGTTGCGGGCCTGCTCGACCAACTCCGCCATCGCGTACGTCAGTTCCTTGAGCCCCTCCCGGGTGGCCGAGGAGACCTCGAAGACCCGCAGGCCGCGCGCCGCCAGGTCGGGCCGGACGATCTCGGCGAGGTCCCGGCCGTCCGGTACGTCGATCTTGTTGAGCGCGACCAGGCGGGGCCGGTCGGCGAGGCCGCCGTACTCGGCCAGCTCGGCCTCGATGGTGTCGATGTCCGCGAGCGGGTCCCGGCCCGGTTCCAGCGTGGCGGTGTCGACGACGTGCACCAGCACGGCGCAGCGCTCGACGTGGCGCAGAAACTCCAGACCGAGCCCCTTACCGGTGGCCGCGCCCGGGATCAGCCCCGGCACGTCAGCCACGGTGAAGGTGTGATTGTCCACCCGGACCACGCCCAGGTTCGGCACCAGAGTGGTGAACGGATAGTCGGCGATCTTCGGCTTGGCGGCGGAGATGACCGAGATCAGCGACGACTTGCCGGCCGACGGGAAACCGACCAGGCCGACGTCGGCGACGCTCTTCAGCTCCAGCACCACGTCCAGCCGGTCGCCAGGCTCGCCCAGCTCGGCGAAGCCGGGGGCCTTGCGCCGGGCGTTGGCCAGCGCGGCGTTGCCCCGGCCACCCCGACCGCCGCGGGCCGCCTCGAAGGTGGTGCCCGCGCCGACCAGGTCCGCCAGCACCTCGCCGTCGGGAGTCTGCACCACGGTGCCGTTCGGCACCTTGATCACCAGGTCGCGGCCGTTGGCGCCGTCCCGGTTCGAGCCCGCGCCACCCTTGCCGTTCTCGGCCTTGAGGTGCGGGCGGAAATGAAAGTCGAGCAGTGTGGTCACCTGCGGGTCGACCACGAGCGAGACGCTGCCGCCGTGCCCACCGTTGCCGCCGTCCGGGCCACCGAAGGGCTTGAACTTCTCCCGGTGGATCGAGACACAGCCGTGCCCGCCGTCGCCGGCCAACAGGTGCAGGACGACCCGGTCAACGAACGTTGTCACGCGGACAATCCTTCCAGCGGGGTACGCCCCGCACGGGGAAAAGCGAAGCGGGCCGGGACACCGAGGTCCACGGCCCGCAACGCCTGAGAGCTACTGCTGCGGCACGATGCTGACGGTCTTGCGACCGCGCTTGGTGCCGAACTGGACCGCACCGGCGGCCAGCGCGAAGAGCGTGTCGTCGCCACCGCGGCCGACCAGGTCACCGGGGTGGAACTTGGTGCCGCGCTGCCGGATGAGGATCTCACCGGCGCTGACGACCTGACCACCGAAGCGCTTCACGCCGAGCCGCTGGGCCGCGGAGTCGCGACCGTTACGCGAGCTGGACGCACCCTTTTTGTGAGCCATTGGAGGACGACCTACTTCCCGCTGGAGATGCCGGTCACCTTGACCTGGGTCAGCGGCTGGCGGTGACCCTGGCGCTTGTGGTAGCCGGTCTTGTTCTTGAACTTGTGGATCCGGATCTTCGGGCCCTTGGTGTGCGCGGCGATTTCGCCCGACACCGAGACCTGGGCAAGCTTCGCCACGTCGGTCACCAGGTCGTCACCGTCGACGAGGAGCACCGCGGTGAGCTTCACCGCGTCGCCGGGGGCACCGGCGAGCTTCTCGACCTCGATCACGTCGCCCTCGGCGACCTTGTACTGCTTGCCGCCGGTCTTGACGATCGCGTACATCGGAGGCGGACTCCCTGTCGTTGAGGCTGCTGGCGGTCGTTCCCACGGCGACTCGCCGGGTAACCGTGACACCGGCGGCGCGGGCACGCGGGAACTCGGCACACCAAAGTGCGCCGCAGGTTAGCGTACGCCATACCAGGCCCGGCCCCCAAACCGGGCCGGCGATCCGCCCCGGGCGGGTTTCACCGAGGCGCTCCTGTACCCCGTCGAACGCGGTCTCGACGACCGTCCGGAGCCGGTGCCCGGGCGGCACCGCCCCGGGGGCCCACAGGACGGCAGGGCCCCTCCCACCGGACGCTGTCGCCGGGGAAGGGGCCCTGCCGAATGCCGTGCTGGGTCAGCGGCTCACGGCCGGGTACGCCGCCGCGCGCCGCCGCGCCGGGAGCGCCGCCGGCCGAGGCCGCCCTCTTCCTCGGCCTCGCCGTCGCCGATCGCGTCCGGGTCGTCCGGGGCGGCCAGCCGGGCCGAGTCGCCCTCCTGGCTGTCGGCGGCCACCGGGGCGGCCGGCGTCTCGGTCTCGTACCGGGACAGGTCGTATCCCATCGTGTCGTGGTACTCGGCGTCCGCCTGGGCGTCGGTCACCTCGGCGACGGTCTTCTCCGGCGCGGCCTTGCGGCCCCGGCGCCGGGCCCCGCCCCGCTCCTCGGCGGCCGGCGTGGTGACGGCTGCGGCGACCGCCTTCACCTTCTCCCCGGCGGTGCCGCCACGAGGCTTCTCCGGCACCGGCTCGGTGTGGATGATGACGCCCCGGCCCTTGCAGCACTCGCAGGTCTCGCTGAACGCCTCCAGCAGTCCCGCGCCGATCCGCTTGCGGGTCATCTGCACCAGACCCAGCGAGGTGATCTCGGTCACCTGATGCTTGGTGCGGTCCCGGCCCAGGCATTCGGTGAGCCGACGCAGCACCAACTCCCGGTTCGACTCCAGCACCATGTCGATGAAGTCGATCACCACGATGCCGCCGAGATCGCGCAGCCGCAGCTGGCGCACGATCTCCTCGGCCGCCTCCAGGTTGTTACGGGTGACCGTCTCCTCCAGGTTGCCCCCGGAGCCGGTGTACTTGCCGGTGTTGACGTCGATGACGGTCATCGCCTCGGTCCGGTCGATCACCAGCGAACCGCCGGAGGGGAGGAAGACCTTGCGGTCCAGCCCCTTGAGAATCTGCTCGTCGATCCGGTACTCGGCGAAGACGTCGGTGGTGCCGACGTGCCGGCGCAGCCGGGCGACCAGGTCCGGCGAGACGTGCGACAGGTACGACTCGACCATGTCGTACGATTGCTCGCCCTCGATGACCAGCTCGCGGAAGTCCTCGTTGAACAGGTCCCGGACCACCCGGATGACCAGGTCCGGCTCCTCGTAGAGCAGCACCGGGGCCCCACCCTCGGCCGCCTTGGCCTGGATGTCCTCCCACTGCGACTGGAGCCGCTTGACGTCCCGGGCCAACTCGTCCTCGCTGGCGCCCTCGGCGGCGGTCCGGACGATCACCCCGGCACCGTCCGGCACCAGCTTCTTGAGAATGTCCCGCAGCCGCTTGCGCTCGGTGTCCGGCAGCTTGCGGCTGATGCCCGAGGCGTTGCCGTTCGGCACGTAGACCAGGTGCCGACCGGAGAGCGCGATGTGGCTGGTCAGCCGCGCGCCCTTGTGCCCGATCGGGTCCTTGGTGACCTGTACGAGCACCGCGTCGCCGGACTTGAGCGCGTGTTCGATCGACCGGGCCCGCCCCTCCAGGCCGGTGGTGTCCCAGTTGACCTCGCCGGCGTAGAGCACGGCGTTGCGACCGCGCCCGATGTCGACGAACGCCGCCTCCATGCTCGGCAGGACGTTCTGCACCTTGCCCAGGTAGACGTTGCCGGCCATGGTGCCGGACGAGTTGCGGGTGACGTAGTGCTCGACCAGCACGCCATCCTCGAGGACCGCAATCTGGGTCCGGTCGCCGCGCTGGCGGACGGCCATCATCCGGTCAACCGCCTCCCGGCGGGCCAGAAACTCCGATTCGCTCAGGATCGGCGGCCGGGTACGCCGCTGCTCCCGGCCGTCCCGGCGGCGCTGCCGCTTGGCCTCCAGCCGGGTTGAGCCGGAGACGCCCTGCACCTCGTCAACGGGCTTGCGCGGCTCGCGGATCTTCACGACCGTGGGCACGCCATCCTCGGCCGGGACCTCGACGTCACCCGCGCCCCGGCGGCGGCGACGGCGACGACGGCGGGTCATCCCGTCGCCGTCGGCCTCCTCCTCCTCGGTCTCTTCGACCTCGGCCTCGGCGCTCTCGGCCTGGACGGCCTCCTCGGCCTCGTCCTCCTCGATGTCCTCCACGCCGCCCTTGCCCCGGCCTCGACCGCGGCGGCCGCGCCGGCGACGACGGCGGCCTGCGGCCTCCTCCTCGTCCTCCTCGAGCTCGGCGGCCTCCTCCAGCTCGGCAGCCTCCTCGAGCTCGGCCGGCTTCAGCTCGGCGGTCGGCTCCAGCTCGGGCTCGGCCTCGGCCGGCTCCGCCTCGCGACGACCACGCCGGCGGCGTCGGCCCGTGTCCACCGGTTCCTCGGCCGGCTCCTCGACTGCCGGGCCGGTGACCCGGACGATCGGCATCTCCTCGGGCTGCGGCGCCATGAACAGGACGGTCGGCGCGGCGAGCGCGGCCCGCCGTCGACGGGTGGTCCGCTCCGGCTCCTCGGCCGGCGGCACCTCGGCCCCGCCCTCAACGGTCGGCGTAGGCGCGCCGGCCAGTTCCCGGGCCGGCGTCGGCCCGGCCTCGGCCCCCTCGCCCTCGGCCTGCTCCTCGCCGACCCCGACCTCCTCGACCGGCGTGGCGACGGCCGACGGCTCGGCGCGCTCACCGGTTTCGCCACCGGCCTCCGCCGGCGGCTCGGCCTCCGCCTCGGCGGCCTCGGTCGGCGCCTCGGTCGCGGACTCCTCGATGGGCGCCTCTGCGGGCGGCGTGGCGGCCTTCCGGCGACGGGTACGGGTCACCTTGACCGGCGGGACGACCTCCTCGGAGGTCGTCTCCACGCCGGTGGCGACCATCGGCTCCTCGACGGCCTTCGCGGTGGTCGCCTTGCGTCGCCGCCGGGTGGTCTTCGGCGCGGCCTCCAACTCTCCGGCGATCGGCGCGAACACCTCGGCCTGCGGTGCCTCACCGCTGGTGGTGCCGGCGTGGGTGGGCGCCTCGACCGGCGCGTCGGTCTGCTCCGGTTGGTTGAGCGGAGCGGCCTTGCGGCGGCTGGTCCGCTTGCGGGCCGGCGGCTTGGTTTCGGGAGTGCTTTCGGTGCTGGCGGATGCCTCGGCCGGCTTCGAACCGGTCCGTTCGCCGCCCTCGGGCTCGTTCTCGAGCATGGAGGTTCTCCAGTTCTGGCTGCCCCGGGCGCGGGTGAGCGCTGCCACGCAGGGTCGCCGCAAAAGGTGTTTCCGCCGGGCACGCAGGTGCGCGACCGCCGAAGTCTGCCTGCCAGAGCGTTGACCGTCGGTCAGCGCTCTCCGATGGCTGCCCCGTCACGATCCGCATCCAACGGATCGACGATCTCGCCCTGCGCGGTCAGCGTGCCCTGCTCCAGCCGGATCACCTTCGGGGCGACCGGCGGCTCCAGGTCGGCCACCACGCGGAGGCCGGAAAGGACGTCATCGGGCCGTACGGACGGGGTGACCTGCCGCACGACCACTTCGAGTATCGCACACGGTACGGCCGCCGCCCGGGAAGGCGTCTCCGACGAGGGCAGCACATCGATGCTGATGACAGCCCCGCGCGCGTCGAAGGTGCGCCGCCCCTGCTTGGTCATCCGCTCGACCTGGATCTCCTCGGCGGCGGTGAAGTCGGCCACCGCCCGCTGCAGCGCGGCCGGGTCGACCTCCGGCAGCTCGATCCGCCAGCGCGACGCCTCGATCCGATCGGCGAGACCACCCCCGCCGCCGGCCTCCACCGCGTCGAGCACGTCGAGTCCGGGCGAGAGCGCCGCGTCCAGGGCGATCCGCAACTGCTCCGGGTCGACCGGCTCGCGCAGGCCGATCTCCAGATACTCGGCCTCACTCGCGACGCCGGTCGGCGCGGCGGAGGCGTACGAGATCTTCGGGTGCGGGGTGAAGCCCTGGGAGAAGGCGATCGGTACGCCGGCCCGGCGCAGCGCGCGCTCGAAGGCCCGGGCGAAGTCCCGGTGCGACGTGAACCGCAGCGGTCCACGCTTGGCGTACCGGATCCGGACCCGCTGGACGACCGGCGCCTGGCCGCCCTCGGGTTGAGGCTTTCTGGCGATCGTGAGCTCCTCGGGTGTACCTGCGTGTTTCGTCTCATCCTGGCGCAGGGTGCGGAACCACCGGCAGCCGGGGCGGCCGGAAAGGCCCGGCAAGTCGGCCGAAACCGACCAACCGGGCCGGGCAGAACCGTCCTACTGCTGGGTGCCGGCGGGCAGCTTCAGGCCGTTGACCGGGGTCAGCGGCAGCAACTTCCGGCCGGTGGGGCCGATCTGGATCTCAGTGTCCATCGCCGGACAGACCCCGCAGTCGAAGCACGGCGTCCAGCGACAGTCGTCCTGCTCGTACTCGGACAGGGCGTCCTGCCAGTCCTGCCAGAGCCAGTCCTTGTCCAGCCCCGAGTCGAGGTGGTCCCAGGGCAGGACCTCCAGCTCGTCGCGCTCCCGGGTGGTGTACCAGTCGAGATCCACCCCGAAGGCCGGCAGCACCTCGGCGGCGGCCTCCACCCAGCGCTGGTACGAGAAGTGCTCGCTCCAACCGTCGAACCGGCCACCGTTCTCCCAGACCTTGCGGATGACCGCGCCGACCCGCCGGTCGCCCCGGGACAGCAGGCCCTCGATCAGCGACGGCTCGCCGTCGTGGTAGCGGAAGCCGATCGCCCGACCCAGCGAACGGTCCGCGTTGATCGCCTGCTTGAGCAGCTTGAGCCGGCCGTCGATGACCTCCGGCCGCGCCATCGAGGCCCACTGGAACGGGGTGTGCGGCTTCGGCACGAACCCGCCGATGGAGACGGTGCACCGGATGTCCTTGGATCCGGTCGCGGCCCGGCCTGCCTTGATCACCTCGTGGGCCATGTCCGCGATCTCGAGGACGTCCTCGTCGGTCTCGGTGGGCAGGCCGCACATGAAGTAGAGCTTCACCTGCCGCCAGCCGTTGGTGTACGCGGTGACCACGGTCCGGATGAGGTCTTCCTTCGACACCATCTTGTTGATGACCTTGCGGATCCGCTCCGATCCGCCCTCGGGGGCGAAGGTCAGACCGGTACGCCGACCGTTGCGGGACAGTTCCTGAGCCAGGTCGATGTTGAACGCGTCCACCCGGGTCGACGGCAGCGAGAGCGAGACGTTCGTGCCCGCGTACTGCTCGGCCAGGCCGGAGCACATGTCGCCGATCTCGGAGTGGTCGGCCGACGACAGCGACAGCAGGCCCACCTCGTGGAAGCCGGAGAACTCCAGCCCCTGCTGCACCATCTGGCCGACCGTGGTGATCGAACGCTCCCGCACCGGACGGGTGATCATGCCGGCCTGGCAGAACCGGCAGCCGCGGGTGCAGCCCCGGAAGATCTCCACCGCGTACCGCTCGTGCACCGTCTCGGCGAGCGGGACCAGCGGCTTCTTCGGGTACGGCCAGGCGTCCAGGTCCATCGTCGTGCGCTTGTGCACCCGGAACGGCACGTCGGGCCGGTTCGGCACCACCCGCTGGATCCGGCCGTCGGGCAGGTAGTCCACGTCGTAGAAGCGCGGCACGTAGACGCTCTCGGTGCGGGCCAGCCGCAGCAGCAGCTCGTCCCGCCCGCCCGGGCCGCCCTCGGCCTTCCACTCCCGGACGATGCCGGTGATTTCCAGCACCGCCTCCTCGCCGTCGCCGAGCACCACGGCGTCGACGAAGTCGGCGATCGGCTCCGGGTTGAACGCGGCGTGCCCGCCGGCCACGATCACCGGGTCGGCGTCGGTACGGTCGGCGGCGAGCAGGGGGATGCCGGCCAGGTCGATCGCGGTGAGCAGGTTGGTGTAGCCCAGCTCGGTGGAGAAGGAGACGCCGAACACGTCGAAGTCGCGCACCGAGCGGTGCGCGTCGACGGTGAACTGCGGCACGCCGTGGGCGCGCATCAGCTTCTCCAGATCCGGCCAGACCGCGTACGTCCGCTCGGCGAGGACGTCGGGCAGCTCGTTGAGCACCTCGTAGAGGATCTGCACGCCCTGGTTGGGCAGGCCCACCTCGTACGCGTCGGGGTACATCAGCGCCCACCGGACGGTCACGGCGTCCCAGTCCTTGACCACCGCGCCCAGCTCGCCACCGACGTACTGGATGGGCTTGGTCACCTGAGGCAGCAGCGGCTCCAGCCGGGGCCACACGGAATTGGCCGCGACGGGGCGCGGCGTCGTCGACGGGGCACTCATGATGCCCAAGGGTACGCGGTGCCACGCCGTCCCCCACGGCGCACACACTCGATGGCTGTCCGGGGGCTCGTCACGCCACCGGGCGGATTCGCCCCCGATGGCACACCGGTACTAACCTCACATCGGGCGCGAGAGGAGAGTGCCGCGATGCCGGAGCCGCAGCCGGGCACCGACCGGCCGGCCGACGGGAGCACCTTGGGCGCGGGCCCGGAGCCGGGCACCGACGGGTCGGCCCGTTCCCCCGTACCGCCACCGGCGGGATCGGCAGGGCCTCCGGACGCGGCATCCGAGCCGGTCGCGTCCCGGTGGAGCGGATCCGCGCCGGTCCCGCCACCGCCGCCGCGCAAGCGCTCGTGGGGCGAGTCGGCCGAGCCCACCCCGCCGCCGTTGGAGGAGTCGCCGGAGCACATGGTCCCGGTCGACCCGTGGGAGGGCGTGGACACCGCCGGCTGGGACCTGCGCTCCGCCGACTTCCCGGCGCTGCCGCCGACGCCGCCCTACCCGGCGCCCGCGCACACCCTGCCCTACCCGCCCCCGTCGGCCGCCGCCACGCCGGTCCCGCCCACGCCGGGCAGGCCACCGGAGCAGCGCCGCCGGACCACACCGACGGCCCCCACGCCGCCCGGGTGGCGGCCACCCCAGGGGTACGCGGCCGTGCCGGCCCGCCGCCGGCGTCGCTGGCCCTGGATGATGGTGCTCATCGTGGCCTGCTGCTGCGGCGTGCCGCTCTGGTGGGCGCAGCCGCTGCGCGCCCAGTACCCGGCCAGCGCGGCCCTGCCCGACCAGTTCGCCGGGCTGCGGCTTCGGCAGGACGAGCGCAGCCAGTCCGCCGCCGAGCAGCTGAGGAACGAGGTCCGTCAGGCGTACCCGCGCGCCGACGACACCTTCGCGGGGATCTACACCACGGGCGAGGGCAAGCGGGTGACCCTCTTCGGTGGCACCGGGCTGCGGCTGACCCCGCAGGCGGACGCCGACGCCGAGATCGTCCGCGGCCGGGACCGCTACGCGTTGGGCCCCGCCGAAACCGTGGAGACCGGTGTCCGGGGCCGGTACGAGCGCTGCGCGGTCGGCCGGGCGGACGGCGACGCGGTGGTGCTGTGCACCTCGGTCGACCACGGCAGCCTGGTCACCGGCCTCTTCACCTGGCTCGACGTGAACGACAGTGGTCACCTCCTTGACCAGCTGCGCCAGCAGGTGGTCACCGTGCGGCAGTCCTGACGGTAATCGTTCTCGCTTCGCCCCCCACGCATCGGGCACAAGAGTGAGAATCAGGACATGTCGCGGCGTTGGCCGGATGAGCGACTACTGCGGCGGCTGCCGGTACGACCCGCGCAAGCGGCTCGGTGACAAGGCCTGCCCGTTCACCGCCGGCTACTGGGCGTTCCTGTCCACCAACCGCCCTCGCATCCCGGCCAACGCCCGGATGGCCCGGACCATGAAGCAGATGGAACGCCTCAACGACCTGGACGCGGTGGTCGACCAGGAGAAGCGGCGCGGCAGCGACCCGCCGTGACGGCTCAGGCGGCCGGATCGGCGGGGGGCTCGGTGCGCTTGGGGGCGTAGCGCGGGACGTACTCCTGGCCGGTGAGCTTCTGGATCTCGCTCATCAGCTCGTCGGTCATCTCGCGCAGCGAGGTCCGATCATCAGGCCGGCCGGTGAAATCCAGCGGCTTGCCGAACCGGATGCCGATCTTGGCCCGCCCGGGCCGGGGCACCCGCGCCCCGATGGGCTGCGCCTTGTCGGTGCCGGTCACACCGACCGGGATGATCGGCACGCCGGCCGCCACCGCCAGCCGAGCGGCGCCGGTGCGGCCGCGGTAGAGCCGCCCGTCCGGGGAGCGAGTCCCCTCCGGATAGACGGCGACCAGGTCACCGGCCTTGAGCACCGGAATGGCGGCGTCGAACGCGGACAGCGCCGCCCGGCCGCCGCCCCGCTCCACCGGGATGGCGCCCAGCCCGGTAAGCACGAACTTGGAGAACGCGCCCTTCACGCCCGTGCCCTTGAAGTAATCCGACTTCGCCCAGAAGGCCAGGTGCCGGGGCACCACCGTGCCCAGGAGCAGTTCGTCGGCGACGGAGAGATGGTTGCCCGCGAAGATCGCCCCGCCGGTCGCCGGGATGTGCTCCAATCCCTCCACGGTCGGACGGAAGGCCAGCCGGACCGCGGGCCCCACGGTGAGCTTGCCGATGGTGTAGATCAGCGGCACGGGTCCTCCGGCGTTCGTCTGGTGCGGGCGCTGTCACGTTAGCCGACGCCGTGGCGCCGGCCCGAGCGGGTGGCCAGGCCGCCCGCGCGGTGAGCCACGGGTGGTTAAGGAGGGGCCCCTCCTATACCAGATACGTTAAGCGGGGGCCCCTCCTTACACACCTCATACCCGGCGGACGGCGACTGTCACGCGCTCTCCGTCGCCGACCTCGCCGTCGAAGCCCTCGACGCCCTCGGCGAAGTCGACGCTCTGCGCGAGCACCTCCCGGGCCACGAAGTCCAGGTGCGCGGCGACCGCCGCCCGCACCTCCTCCGAGGCCGAGACCGACACCACGATCCGGTCCGAGACGTCCAGGTCGGCGTCCCGGCGGGCCTGCTGCACCACCCGGACCACGTCCCGGGCCAGCCCCTCGGCGGCCAGCTCCGGGGTGACCCGGGTGTCCAGCACGACCACGCCCTCGCCGCCGGGCAGCGGCGCGGAGTTCTCGGCGTCGGCGGCGACCAGGCGCAGCTCGTACTCGCCCTCGGCCAGGGTGACGCCGGCGGCGACCGGGGCGCCGTCGTGCAGCTCCCACTCCCCCGCCTTGACCGCCTTGATGACCTGCTGGACCGCCTTGCCGACGCGGGGGCCGAGCGCCCGCGGCACCACCGTCAGCACCTGCTGGCAGTACGCGGACACCTCGTCGGTGTACTCCACCGCCTTCACGTTGACCTCGTCGGCGACCAGGTCGGCGAAGGGCCGCAGCTGGTCCGCCCGGGGCGAGGCCACGGTCAGCTTCGACAGCGGCAGCCGGACCCGCAACCCCTTGGCCTTGCGCAGCGACAGCGCCGCCGACGCGACCGCCCGGGTGGCGTCCATCGCGGTCACCAGGTCGTGGTCGGCCGGGAACTCGTCCGCCGAAGGCCAGTCGGTCAGGTGCACCGACCGCTCACCGGTGAGACCACGCCAGATCTCCTCCGCGGTCAGCGGCGCCAACGGCGCCACCACCCGGCAGAGCGTCTCCAGCACCGTCGACAGGGTGTCGAACGCGTCGGCGTCGCCGGACCAGAACCGGTCCCGGGAACGGCGCACGTACCAGTTGGTCAGCGCGTCCAGGTAGGACCGGACGGTGGCGCAGGCGCCGGAGATGTCGTACGCCTCCATCTGGCCCTGCACCGTGGCGACCAGCTCGTTCGTCTTCGCCAGCACGTACCGGTCGAGCAGGTGGGTGGAATCCACCCGCCGCTTCGCGGTGTAACCGTCGGCGTTGGCGTAGAGCGAGAAGAAGTACCAGACGTTCCACAGCGGCAGCAGCACCTGGCGCACCGCGTCCCGGATGGCGGCCTCGGTGACGAGGGCATCGCCACCACGCACCACCGGGGAGGACATCAGCATCCAGCGCATCGCGTCCGAGCCGTACGCGTCGAAGACGTGGTAGACGTCGGGGTAGTTGCGCAGGCTCTTGGACATCTTGCGCCCGTCCGAGCCGAGCAGGATGCCGTGGCTGACGCAGTTGCGGAACGCCGGCCGGTCGAACAGCGCGGTGGCCAGCACGTGCATGGTGTAGAACCAGCCGCGGGTCTGCGGCATGTACTCGACGATGAAGTCGCCCGGGTAGTGGTGCTCGAACCACTCGCGGTTCTCGAACGGGTAGTGCACCTGGGCGAACGGCATCGAGCCGGACTCGAACCAGCAGTCCAGCACCTCCGGCACCCGGCGCATCATCGAGCGCCCCGTCGGGTCGTCCGGGTTGGGGCGGACCAGGTCGTCCACCGCCGGCCGATGCAGGTCGCTCAGGCGTACGCCGAAGTCCCGCTCGATGTCGGCGAGCGAGCCGTACACGTCCACCCGCGGGTAGTTCGGGTCGTCGGACTTCCACACCGGGATCGGCGAGCCCCAGAACCGGTTCCGGCTGATCGACCAGTCCCGGGCGTTGGCCAGCCACTTGCCGAACGAGCCGTCCTTGATGTGCCCCGGGGTCCAGTTGATCTGCTGGTTCAGCTCGACCATCCGGTCCTTGAACTGCGTCACCGCCACGAACCAGGACGACACCGCCTTGTAGACCAGCGGCGTGTCGCACCGCCAGCAGTGCGGGTACGAGTGGGTGTAGGTGTCCTGCCGGAGCACCACCCCCCGCTCCTTCAGCTCCCGGATCACCGACTTGTTGACGTCGAAGACCTGCTCGCCCTCGTACGGCGGGACCAGGGCGGTGAACCGGGTGTGGTCGTCCACGGTGACGATGGTCGGGATGCCGGCCGCGTTGCAGACGTTCTGGTCGTCCTCGCCGAAGGCCGGGGCCAGGTGGACGATCCCGGTGCCGTCCTCGGTGGTGACGAACTCCGCGCCGAGCACCTGGTACGCGTTCTCGCCGGCCTGCTCGACCAGGAAGTCGTAGAGCGGGGTGTAACGGCGCCCGACCAGGTCCGCGCCGCGCACCGTGCCGACCTGCTCGTATCCCTCCAGCTCCTTGGCGTACGCGGCCAGCCGCGCGGCGCCCACCACGTAGCGGACCCCGTCGCGCTCCAGCACCGCGTACTCGATGTCGGGGCCGACGGCGAGCGCCAGGTTCGACGGCAGGGTCCACGGCGTGGTGGTCCAGACGCCCAGCCTGACCGGCCCCCGCACCAGCTCCGGCGCGTTCTCGTCCGGGGTCAGGCCGAACCAGACCGACAGGGTGGGGTCGTGCCGGTCCCGGTAGACGTCGTCCATCCGGGTCTCGGTGTTCGACAGCGGCGTCTCGCACCGCCAGCAGTACGCCAGCACCCGGAAGCCCTCGTAGACCAGACCCTTGTCGTGCAGGGTCTTGAAGGCCCACATGACGCTTTCCATGTAGTCCAGGTCGAGCGTCTTGTAGTCGTTGGCGAAGTCGACCCAGCGGGCCTGCCGGGTGACGTACCGCTCCCAGTCCTGGGTGAACTCCAGCACCGAGGTGCGGCACGCCTCGTTGAACCGGGCCACGCCCAGGTCGAGGATCTCCGCCTTGGTGGTGATGCCGAGCTGCTTCTCGGCCACCACCTCGGCCGGCAGGCCGTGGCAGTCCCAGCCGAAGCGCCGCTCCACCCGGCGGCCGCGCATGGTCTGGTAGCGCGGCACCACGTCCTTGACGTAGCCGGTGAAGAGGTGGCCGTAGTGCGGCAGACCGTTGGCGAACGGCGGGCCGTCGTAGAAGACGTACTCGTTCTTCCCGTCCTCCCCGGCGGGGCGGGCCTCGACGGACGCCTCGAAGGTCTTGTCGGCCGTCCAGTGCTCCAGGACCCGGCGCTCGACCGCGGGCAGGTCCGGGCTCGCCGGGACGCCGGCGGCGGTCGGGTCGTGCAACGGATAGACCATCGGGGGTCGCTCTCCTCAGCAGCTCACGCGTCGTGTGGGTCTGCGAGGACGAACCCTTTTCCGGTACGCCGTCCGGCGTGCCCGGGGCAAGGCCCGCGGTACCACCCCGCTTGGCGGTCAAGGTGCGACCGCCCGCTCGTTGGCCGGCTGTGACGGGCCGGTCCCGTCCGGTTCTACTGGGCCGGTGACCCGGCTGTTCTTCCGGAGGCTCGCCGGTGATGGCCGGGTCGTCGCCTTACGGTCGCCAAGGATACGCGACGCCCCCGACCCACCGCCTCCGACTAACCACCCCACCCCCTGTCGGTCATGACGACGGTCACAGCGGGGGGTGTCACGTTTGGGGGTGGGCGGGCGTCGTGGGGGTAGGTCGAGACGAGGAGGCGGCGATGAGGCGGATGGAATTGGCGGCGGTGGCGCCCGAGGCGTACCGGGCGGTGCTCGGGCTGGAGACGTACGTCCGGCAGAACCTCGACCACACCGTGCTGGAGCTGGTGAAGCTGCGGGCGTCGATGTTGAACGGCTGCGCGTTCTGCGTCGACATGCACAGCCGGGACGCGCTCGCGGCCGGCGAGTCCAGCCGGCGACTGTTCGCCGTCGCCGCGTGGCGAGAAGCACCCTTCTTCGACGAGCGGGAGCGGACCGCGCTGGCGCTGACCGACGCGGTCACCCGGCTCGGCGAACACGGCGTGCCGGACGAGGTGTGGGACGCCGTGGCGAAGGTCTGGCCGGAGAAGGAGCTGGCCGACCTGCTCGTCGCGATCGCCACAATCAACGTGTGGAACCGGCTCGTGATCAGCACCCGGACCCAGCCGCCGCTCGAGGTGTGACCACCGTCGAGGCGGCACAGGCGGCCGGTGCGCTCACCGCGCACCGGCCGATGCTGCTCGGGCTTGCGTACCGGCTGCTGGGGAGCCTGCACGACGCCGAGGACGTGCTGCAGGAGGCGTACCTGCGCTGGCTGGACGTCGACCGGGAGTCGATCGTCGAGCCCCGCCGCTACCTGTCGCGCGTGGTGACCCGGCTGGCGCTGGACCGGCTGCGCGCCCGGCAGGCCGCCCGGGAGACGTACGTCGGGCCGTGGCTACCCGAGCCGGTGCCCACCGGGACGGGCACCCCGTTGGGGCCGCTGGACACGATCGAGCTACGCGAGACGCTTTCCAGCGCGCTGCTGCACCTGCTGGAGCGGCTCACCCCGCCCGAGCGCGCGGTGTACGTGCTGCACACCGCGTTCGCCCTGCCGTACGCCGAGATCGGCGGCCTGCTGGACCGGTCGGCGGCGGACTGCCGGCAGCTGCACCACCGCGCGGCGGCCCGACTCGCCGCCGACCGGCGGCGCTTCACCGCGGGCCCGGTCGAGCAGCGACAGCTGCTCGACGCCTTTCTGGCTGCGGCCCGCGACGGCGACCTGGCCCGGCTGACCGACCTGGTCGCGGCCGATGCCACCGCCTGGTCCGACGGCGGCGGTCGGGTACGCGCGGCCCGCAACCCGGTCCACGGCGCGGACCGGATCGCCCGCTTCTTCGCCGGCATCTACGGCCCCCACCGGCCTGCGGTGCGGGCGACGCCGGTCGAGCTGAACGCCGCGCCGGCGCTGCTGCTGTGCTGGCCGGCCGGCGCCCGCTACACCCTCAGCGTTGCCGCGGCCGACGGCCGGATCACCGGCCTCTACCTGGTCAACAATCCCGACAAGCTGACCCACGTGCCCGGCTGAACACGCGACAGCCCCGGACCCGCCATGCGGACCGGGGCCGTCGGCGAGGAGGTCAGCCCAGCTCAGGGAACCAGAGGGCGATCTCCCGCTTGGCGCTGTCGACCGAGTCGGAGGCGTGCACCAGGTTCTCCCGGTTCGAGAGGGAGAGGTCGCCCCGGATGGTGCCGGCGGCGGCCGCGCGGCCGTCGGTGCTGCCGATCATCCCGCGGACCACGTCGATCACCTGGTCGCCGGAGAGCACCAGGGCCACCAGCGGGCCGCCGGTCATGAAGGCCTTCAACGGCGGGTAGAACGGCTTGTCCACGTGCTCGGCGTAGTGCTGGTCGGCGAAGTCGCCGTCCATGGTGCGGGACATCAGCGCGTCGATCCGCAGGCCCTTGCGCTCGAACCGGGTGAGGATCTCACCCACCAGACCGCGGCGGACCGCGTCAGGCTTGATCAGTACGAGCGTGCGCTCATCCGGGCTGCTGCTGGACACGCGGGGTTCCTCCTGTACGCGCAAGCGGGTCGGACTCGGTACCGCCAGCCTAGTGTGGTGTCCACGAACGCTCAGCGGAGGGCCACCCGAGGCGCAGCGGCCGCCACAGCCCGGCGCGGCGGTGCTCCTTCCGTCGGTCGCCGATGAGGCTTAGCCTGGCCCTAGCGGCCTCTTTTCCAAGGCTCTACCCCGCTCGCCGGGCCAGCTCTGCGAAACGAGCCCCAGATTCTCGGAGGTCCACAGTGGCGAATGGCGGCAACCAACCCATCGCGCCGATGCGCAAGCTGATCGCCACGGTGCTGGGCACCGTGGCGACGTTCATCGCGCTGTTCGGGCTGGGCATGACGAGCTGGGCGATCGTGGCCCTCGGCGTCGCGCTGCTGGTGCTGGCGATCGCCCTGGCCACCGTGCGCGGCGGCGGCGGACGCGCCTGGGTCGTCGGGCTCGGTCACGTGCACAGCGTCTCCGAGCCGCCCACCCAGTACGCCTTCGGCCGGTGCGAACTCCAGCTCGTGATCGACGCGCCCGGGTTGCCGCCCCGCTCCAAGAAGATCATCGAGCCGCGGGTTCCGGTCGCCAAGTGGCCGTCGCTCGGTCAGCCGCTGCCCGTCCGGGTCGCCCTCAACGACCACCGGCACGTCCGCGTCCTCTGGGACGAGGTGCCCACCCAGGCCGAGATGGCCGCCGCGCTCGCCGACCTGCCGCCCGAGTACGCCGACGCCGAACCGACCGAGGAGGTGCTGATCGCGCAAGACGCACCGCCGTGGGCGGACCGCACCCCGGAGGACGACTTCCGCGACGACTTCCCGCCCGTGTCGGACCCGCTCCTCGACGACGTCACGGTGCTGCCCGACGACCGGGAGCCGGTGGTGGTGCACCAGCGCCCCGGCGGCCCAATGGTGCTCGAGGGCCAGCTCGTCGAGCCGGCGACCGGCGGCCCGCTGCCCCGTCGGGCCGCCACCCCGACTCAGCGTCCGCCCGTCGAGGAGCGGTTCGACCGGGTCGACGTGCCACTGGACGAGCCAGCCGCCAATGCGGCACCGACCCCGGAGGAACTGGACGAGGCGATCTTCGGGCCGGCCGGCGACGAGCCGGCCGAGGTGGCCCATCCGATCAGCGGAGTCGGGATCACCCTGCTCGTCACCGACCTGGACCGGTCCCTCGACTTCTACCGGGACCTCGGCTTCGCGGAGCTCGACCGGGGCGCCGGCAACGCCGTTCTCACCTTCGGGACGACACGGCTGGTGTTGCGAGAGGTGACCGGGGCCGCCCCGATCAGCCGCCGGCTGGTCCACGTCAATCTCGAGGTCGACGACATCCAGGCCGCCTACGAGCGGCTGCGCGGAGCGGGCGTGCGCTTCACGTACGCCCCCCGGGTGGTCACCCGGGGCACCAAGCTGGAGGTGTGGGCGGCGGCGTTCCGCGACCCGGACGGGCACGGCATCGCGCTCACCCAGTGGCGCGCCCTCGCCGACGCCTAATACGCAAGGAGGGGCCCCTTGTTAACGCCTAGCTGTTAACAAGGGGCCCCTCCTAACCAGCGCGCCACCCGCCGGCGACCGCTCAGCCGAGGATGACCCGCCGCACGTGCAGGGCGTACGCCCACACCAGAGCGAAGATGACCCCCAGTACAAGCAGCGACCAGTGCAGCAGGCCGGCAAGCATCAGCAGACCCTGCACCACCGTCCCGGCGGGCCAGGCCCACCGGCGTCCCATCTGGCCGGCCAGCAGCACGCACACGACCGCCAGCCCGACGATCGCGGCGATGGCGGCGCCGCCGAGGTGCCCGCCGACCAGCCGGATCGGCTGGATGGCCAGCAACAGCACCAGCGCCTCCAGCGCGAGCGTCCCCGCGCCGAGCCCGCGTACCGCCTTCTCCGGGTTGCGCAGCCCGGATCGCCGCTGTTCCGGGGGCCCGTCCGCCGCCGTCCGGGTGTCGTCCGGCCGGCTCCCGGCATCGGAGCCCCCCTGCGCCGAGCCGGTCATCGCTTGAGCAGCCGGCGGGCGTCGGCCACGGTCACCACCGATCCTGTGATCAGCACGCCCACCCCGGCCAGCTCGCCGGGTACGTCGGACTCGGCCTCGGCGACGGCCGCCTCGATGGCGTCCGGCATCTCCTCAGCGACCTGCACCCGCTCCGGCCCGAAGACCTCACGGGCCAGCGCGGCCAGGTCATCGGCGGGCAGCGCCCGGGGCGAGCTGTTGCGGGTGACCACGATCGAGTCGAGCACCGGCTCCAGCAACTCCAGCAGGCTGGCCGCGTCCTTGTCACCGAGCACGGCGAGCACGCCGACCAGCTTGCTGAACGCGAACTCCTCCTGCAGCGCGGTGACCGTGGCGGTCATCCCGTGCGGGTTGTGCGCGCCGTCGAGCAGGACCGTCGGCGCCGTACGCACCTTCTCCAGCCGGCCCGGCGAGGTGGCCGAGGCGAAGCCCTCCCGGACCGCCTCGACATCGAGCTGCCGCCGCGCTCCCGCCCCGAGGAACGCCTCGACCGCGGCGAGCGCCACAGCCGCGTTCTGCGCCTGGTGCGCGCCGTGCAGCGGGATGAAGATCTCCTCGTACACGCCGCCGAGGCCCTGGATGGTGAGCACCTGGCCGCCGACGGCGACCGCGCGCCGGAGCACGCCGAACTCGGAGCCCTCCCGGGCGATGGTCGCACCGACCTCGGCGCAGCGCTCCAGGATCGGCCGAGCGGCCTCCTCCTCCTGCGCCGCCGCGATCACCGTGGCGCCGGAGTGGATGATGCCCGCCTTGTGCAGCGCGATGTCCTCGATGGTGTCGCCGAGCCACTCGGTGTGGTCCAGCCCGATCGGGGTGATCACCGCGACCCCGGCCTGGATCACGTTGGTCGCGTCCTCCGCCCCGCCGAGCCCTACCTCGACCACCGCGATGTCGACCGGGGCGTCGGCGAACGTGGCGAACGCCAGCGCCGTGGTCATGTCGAAGTAGGTCAGCGGCTCGGCGGACCGCTGGTCGACCAGCTCGGCCAGCGGCGCCACCTCCCGGTACGTGCCGACGAAGCGCTCCTCGCTGACCGGCTCCCCGTCCAGGCTGATCCGCTCCCGCACGGTTTCGAGGTGCGGGCTGGTGTAGCGGCCGGTGTGCAGCCCGAACGCCCGCAGCAGCGAGTCGATCATCCGGGCCGTGGAGGTTTTGCCATTCGTGCCGGTCAGGTGGATCGACGGGTACGCCCGCTGCGGGCTGCCGAGCAGGTCGAGCAGCGACTCGATCTTCTCCAACTCGAAGTGCATGCGGGTGAAGCCGCGCGCGTTGAGCGCGGCTTCCACCGCGGCGAATTCAGTGCGGTCGGTCACGAGGGCAGCGCCTCCAGAGCGGCGTCGATACGGACCAGGTCGGCATCGGCCACCGCGAGTCGTTCCCGGATCTTCGCGACCACGTGCTCCGGGGCCTTGCCGACGAACGCCGGGTTGTCCAGCTTCGCCCGCGCCTGCGCGACCTCCTTCTCGGCGGCCGCCCGATCCTTGGTGAGCCGGGCCCGCTCGGCCGCCACGTCGATCGAGCCCCGGGTGTCCAACGCGACGCTGACCTCGCCGGGCATGGCGAGGGTGGCGCTGGCCTGGAAGTCGTCGCCGGGCGCGTCGAGGCGGGCCAGCGACCGGATCAGCGGCTCGTGCGCCCCAATGCCCGCCGGCCCGAGGCCGTCGAGCCGGGCCGCCACCCGCTGCGTCGGCCGCAGCCCCTGGTCCGAGCGGAACCGCCGGACCTCGGTCACCACCCGCTGCAGGGTGGCGACCTCGCCCTCCGCGGCGTCGTTGACGAGAGTACGGTCGACCGCCGGCCAGGCCGCGATCATCACGCTCTCCCCGCCGGTCAGCGCGGTCCACAGCTCGTCGGTGACGAACGGGATGACCGGGTGCAGCAGCCGCAGCAGCTGGTCCAGCACGTGCCCGAGCACCCGCCGGGTGGCAGCCGCCGCCGGCCCGCCCTCGGCGAGCACCGGCTTGCTCAGCTCCACGTACCAGTCGCAGACGTCGTCCCAGGCGAAGTGGTAGAGCAGGTCGCAGACCTTGGCGAACTCGTACGCCTCGAACTGCTCGTCCACTGCGGCGGTGACGTGCGCCAGCCGGGACAGGATCCACCGGTCGACCGTGGAGAGCTGGGTGTCCTCGGGCAGCGGGCCGTCGGTGTGCGCGCCGTTCATCAGCGCGAACCGGGTGGCATTCCAGAGCTTGTTGCAGAAGTTGCGGGAGCCCTGGCACCACTCCTCACTCACCGGCACGTCCTGACCGGGGTTGGCGCCCCGGGCCAGGGTGAACCGGGTGGCGTCAGCACCGAACCGGTCGATCCAGTCCAGCGGGTCGACCACGTTCCCGAACGACTTCGACATCTTCTTGCCATGCTCGTCGCGGACCATGCCGTGCAGGGCGACCACGTCGAACGGCGGCCGGCCGTCCATCGCGTACAGGCCGAACATCATCATCCGGGCGACCCAGAAGAAGAGGATGTCGTACCCGGTGACCAACACGCTGGTCGGGTAGAACTTCGCCAGGTCGGGGGTCTGCTCGGGCCAGCCGAGGGTGGAGAACGGCCACAGGCCGCTGGAGAACCACGTGTCGAGAACGTCCTCGTCCTGATGCCAGCCTTCGCCGGTCGGCGGCTGCTCATCTGGGCCGACGCAGACGATCTCGCCATCCGGGCCGTACCAGACCGGGATGCGGTGCCCCCACCAGAGCTGCCGGGAGATGCACCAGTCGTGCATGTTGTCAACCCAGGCGAAGTAGCGCTTGGCCAACTCGGCTGGCTCGATCTTCACCCGGCCGTCGCGGACCGCGTCGCCGGCGGCCTTGGCCAGCGGGGTGGTGTTGACGAACCACTGCAACGACAGCCGCGGCTCGACCGTGGTCTTGCACCGCGAGCAGTGCCCCACCGCGTGCACGTACGGCCGCTTCTCGGCCACGATCCGGCCCTGCTCGCGCAGCGCGGCGACGATGGCCGGGCGGGCCTCGTACCGGTCCAGGCCCTCGAACGGACCCGGTGCGGTGATGACTCCCCGCTCGTCCATGATCGTCAGCGACGGCAGGTCGTGCCGCTGGCCGATCTCGAAGTCGTTCGGGTCGTGCGCCGGGGTCACCTTCACCATGCCCGTGCCGAAGCTCGGGTCGACGTGCTCATCGGCGACGATCGGGATCCGCCGGTCGGTGAGCGGAACGGGCACCTCGGTGCCGATCAGGTGCTGGTAGCGCTCGTCGTCCGGGTGCACCGCGACCGCGGTGTCGCCGAGCATCGTCTCCGCGCGGGTGGTGGCCACCACGACGTCGTCGCTGTAGCGGATCGAGACCAGTTCACCCTCGTCGTCGGTGTGCTCCACCTCGATGTCTGACAGGGCGGTGAGGCAGCGCGGGCACCAGTTGATGATCCGGTTGGCCCGGTAGATCAGGCCGTCGTCGAAGAGCTTCTTGAACATGGTCTGCACGGCCCGGGACAGGCCCGCGTCCATGGTGAAGCGCTCGCGGTCCCAGTCGACCGCGTCACCGAGACGCCGCATCTGACCGAGGATTGCGCCGCCGGACTCGGCCTTCCACTGCCAGACCCGCTCGACGAACTTTTCCCGGCCCAGATCGTGCCGGGACAGTCCCTCGCCGGCGAGCTGCCGCTCGACCAGGTTCTGGGTGGCGATGCCGGCGTGGTCCATGCCGGGCAGCCAGAGCGCCTCATAGCCCTGCATCCGCTTACGCCGGTTCAACGCGTCCATCAGGGTGTGCTCGAAGGCGTGCCCCATGTGCAGCGAACCGGTGACGTTCGGCGGGGGAATGACGATCGTGAAGGGGGGCTTGTCACTCTCCGCCGACGCCCGGAAGTGGCCGGCGGCTACCCACTGCTCGTACCGTCGCTGCTCTACCTCGCCGGGCTGGTACTGGCCAGCAAGGGTCGGGGCGTCGGGGCGTTGGGCATCCAGTCTCTCGGTCACCCGAGAAAGTCTACGGAGCGCTTCCGGAGACCTGACGTGCGCCACCTCCTGTTCGCGTACGGTGGCGAACATGTCCGACGCGCATCTCACCGAGCGTCCGTTCAACGACGGGCCGGAGCCGGTCGACCTCACCGACGAGCCGATCCAGCTGAGCCGCCGTGACCCGGGGCAGGAGCCCGAACGCCGCCCGGTCTCCCGCCGGCGACGGACGGTGCTGGCTGCCGCGCTGGTCGTCGGGCTGGCCGGGGCCGGGACGCTCGGCGTCGGCGCCTGGCGGGTCCTGACGCAGAAGGACACCCACCTGGACGCGCCGAAGACGATCGCCGGGTTGAACCGAGACGACAGCGAGCAGGCCCGCAGCACCGCGGAGTACCTCCGCGACGGTTTCGCGGCCGACATCGAACTGGACCGGAGCTTCGGCACCGTCTACCGCGACCCGGTGGACGCGAAACGGTCGGTGCTGATCTTCGGTGGCGCCACCCTGCTCTGGCAGCCCGAGCGGGATTTGAACACCCTCTTCGGGCTGCTGACCGACGAAACCGGAAAGGTCACCGGCCTGCACAAGGTGGATGCCGGCCGACTGGGCGGCGTGATGAAGTGCGGTACGACCAGTGGCGACGGCGGCGACTTCGCGGTCTGCGGCTGGGCCGACCACGGGAGCGTGGTGTTGGCGATGTTCCCGGGCCGTTCGATGGACGACTCGGCCGCGCTGTTCCGGCAACTCCGCGAGGGCATCCAAAGTCGCTGACCGAATGCCGCCTCCTACCGGGGCGGCCCGCCCAAATTCGCGATTGAAACGCAAGTCAGGGGCACCCCGAAGGGTGCCCCTGACTGAAAGATTGTCCGGCGGTGTCCTACTCTCCCACACCCTCCCGAGTGCAGTACCATCGGCGCTGGAGGGCTTAGCTTCCGGGTTCGGAATGTGACCGG